>PMMY01000191.1 GCA_003162655.1 Methanobacterium sp.
TACTACAAGTCTGTAATTTATATTTTGTCCAATAACCTTTTCGAGTTTTCCTCGAGCAGTTATACGTTCTCCTTCTCTTGCTTGTCCTGCATAAGTGTGTGTGTAAGAAGCAAGCTCCGTTATGGGAACTTTAGAACCTTTAATTATCTTCACATTATCCACCTTGTAAACTGCGGGATTGTCAAAAGCAGCTAGAGCATCTGTAACTGTACAATTAATCTCGATAATTCCCATTGGTTCATATCTAATTGTAGCGTAGCTTCCATGGATCTCGTCCCAGTCTCTAGTTTGAAGAATATCAAATAGGGTACCGTCTAAAATGCCCCTGTTATGTTTACGGTTTTCATACCATCTAAATTCTTCATAAGTTAGGGATGAATCTTTAATCCGTTTTTTGTAGAGTCTCTTCCAATATTCACCTTCAATACCTTTGAGTATCCCATTTTGATTTTTTATATCCTCAAAAGCTTTCATTACATTTCTATGATTTTTAAGGCCGTAAATAACGAAATCAATATCCGAAACATCTGGATTATATAATCCAGGTAATATAGATCCAGATATCCCCATTTTACTATAAGAGATTCCTGTATGTTCATGAAATATTTCTGCTAGTTTTACAACCTTATTAAGTAGTTTATCCTTTTGTTGAGCTTTTATAATATCTCTGAGACGATTTATTGGTTGCAAAATTTTTTCAACCTTTTCGGCTGGCACTCCCATCATTTCTACATTGGTAATCTCACAATCGAAGAGGTATTCTGGAAAATTATCTCTTAAATATTCGTATGCCTGATTTGAGTCCACTTTAGAATATTTTTTGTTGTCCAATGAACGATCTCCGTCTTGATCTGGAATATACCTTAAAAATGATATTATTCTGTCATCAGGATGAAGATAAGTTGTGGTTGCAAAGAACAGATCATCGGTGGTGTGTATGAAATCTCGGGGTCTGGCTCTCATAGATTAATTTAACTATATGAACATTATTAAATATGATAGTTTCAAGAATTCTACTTGGTGAAGATCTAAAAAAGGGCTTAGAAAATTTAATAGATTTTAACTACTTGAAATCTGGAATAATCTTCTGTATAGTCAGTAGTATTAATAATGCCATTTTAAGAACGTCAAATGGAGATAAAAGTTTTTAATGGACTATTTGAGATTGTTTCAGCTGAAGGGACAGTTTCAAGAGAGGGAATTCATGTCCATCATGCCATTACCGATACAGATGGTACAGTTTATGGTGGGCACCTTCTTGAAGGATTTATAGTCCATACAACCGCTGAAATTGGCATTATTAAATCTAAAAAGATTTTTAAAAGGATTTATGATCCAAAAACTGGTTATAAAGAACTTTTTGTTCAAGATAATCAGAGTTAAATTGTTTAACAACATTTATTAAAATTGCAAATCAAATTATTGGATATATCATCACAGTAAATATCTTGGATAGTGAGATTAAGGATGGAACCTGATGAAACATTTGAAACTAAAAGATAACACTTGTTATGACGGAAGCCAGATTGAGCCTATGTGGGCATTTAAAACCTTTGGAATTAAGGATTCAAGTATTGTAACCTGGATCGGGCCAATGGAAATTGAAGAGGATCATCTGGTGGATTTTGAAGATGTTGGTCTCGAGATAAAAGGAGATAAAATGTTGCATTTCATAATTGAACACTTCGATGTTCAGCCTGCAGACATTAATTTATGCTACCATAGGCAACGCATTTTTGTAATGATTATCAAGGACATACTACAGAATTTAGGAATCAAGACCTTTAGGAAGGGTGATGATTTATACTACAAAAAACTCAGTTCAAATGGGGAAATGAATGGAAAGCTATCAGTTTCTATAGCAACATGTTCTGTCAGCAGTATGAAAGTTCATTTTGCATTAAATCTCATAGAAAAGGGAACACCAGATAATGTTGTAACCGCAGGAATATTGGAGCCCTATAATGATATTGAAATTTTAGATGTTAATAAATTTGTAGATGAAGCATGTAAAAATTATATAAATGAAATTTCATCCATAAAAATGGATATAAGCAAAACAAGGGTATTTTAAGCATGTTCAGTTTTAATATAATTAGAGCTTAAAAAAATCTTGAATCTGGAGTAATGAAATAAAATAATTAAAAATTTCTTGAAGGTATTTACAAATGAAAATTGTTATAAATGGAATTCACGCAAATTTAAGATTTTCAGCAGCACATATGATTCCAGAGCACGAATCATGTGGTGTAATACATGGTCACTCCTATATAGTTGATGTTGTTGTTGAAGGAGAGAGATCTGGGGAATTTGGATTTGTTGTAGATTTTAAAAAAGTAAAGGATATTATAAGGGCTTTGTGCAAAAAAATGGATCATCGTGTACTTATCCCAATAAGGAACCCAAAAATGAACTTTAAAAATCTTAAAGGTCCAGTTGAATTTTCAATTGGATTGAAAAATTATATGTTGCCGCTTGANNAGATCTTCAATCCACTTCTGCAGAGGATTTATCAGAGTACTTTGCAGAAGAACTTTATTATGATTTGAAGGGAATAAACAACGAAATCTCTAGCGTGCAGATATGTGTAAATGAGGGAATAGGACAGGGAGCTTATTTCACAAAAAATTCAGATTAGAAACTATTTTAAGGGGCTTTAATATGAAAACTCATATTAATGAGGTTTTCTCAAGTATCCAGGGTGAAGGCATTCTCATTGGTCGTAGACAAGTCTTTGTAAGGTTTTCAGGATGCAACCTTGACTGCAACTACTGTGATACCCCTAAAAGCCGTGATACACTATTTGGAGATTTAATTTCAACAGAAGAACTACATAATGAAATAAATAAAATTATTACACCAGATTTTCATTCTATTTCATTCACAGGTGGCGAGCCATTGCTGCACGCAGATTTTATTAAGAATTTCCTCGAAGAACATAAATTCAAATCTTTATTAGAAACAAACGGGTCATTACCCAATGAATTACAAAAAATTATAAATTTGCTGGATTTTGTCTCCCTTGATATAAAATTACCAGAACATGAAGCCTATAATAATTGGGATGATCTTCTCGGTTTAGAGCTTGAATCCATAAAACTATTAAGAGATGAGGAGATAAATACATACTGTAAAGTGGTTGTGATGCCCAAGACAAAAGTGGATATGATAGGTTTTATTGCTTCAAAGATAGCAGATGAAGTTCAAAACACTTCAAAGCTCTCAATGGTGATTCAACCGGTAAGTCCTCTTGATCTTTGGGTGGATGGAACTAATAAATTGTTTGAGATATCAGAAGAAGCAGGGAAATATATCGATGTATTAACCATACCACAAGTTCATAAACTTCTAAATATGCGTTAGGAGGTTTTATATTGGAGATGGATACAAAAGTTACAGTCCACGATGCCATGACATCTAGTGTAATCACAGCAGATCCTAAAACTACTATTGCGGATGCAGCTATTTTAATGTCGAGATTTAAGATTGGGTGCCTAGTTGTCGCGACTGAAACAGAACCTCAAGGATTAATTACCGAAAGCGACATCATAGAAAAGGTTGTTTCAAAGAACATACTGGCCAGTGAAATTAACATTGGTAAGGTCATGACCAAAAACCTCATAATAATAGATCCTGGAAGTGAATTGAATCAAGCCGCAAGGCTGATGGCAAAAAATAGTATAAGACGTCTTCCTGTTGTAAATAACGGAATTTTGGTTGGTATCTTAACATCAACTGATGTTCTGATGGTTTCTCCCGAACTCACTGAACTATTGGTTGAAAATGCTAGGATGGAAAATCAGAGGGAATATTCAGATTCTGAAAAATCTGTGCCAGGTACTTGTGAAATTTGTGGAAACTTTGTAGAATATCTTGATGTATATGATGGAAAATTTTTATGCGAGGAGTGTAAAGAAGATCTGGAGGATGAGTAGCTTGAATAATGTGGAAGAGATAATGACATCTGATCCTGTTACCGTAAATGTTGATACCAAATTAACAAAGGTTAGATCAATTTTCAGGGGAGGATGGTTCCGTTCCATTCCTGTTTTATCAAAAAACCATCTTGAAGGAATAATAACCCGGGGAGACATCATGTTTCTTTCTTCAACCAAGTCGAACATAGAAGCAAGGGTTATAATGGAACATCCAAAGGTTTTAGCAACTCCTGAAATGGAAATGGATGAAATTGGTAAGAAACTATTAAAATCAGATACTGTACAGGTACCTGTTGTTGAATCAACCGAAAATATGCGTCTCGTGGGAATTTTGAGCATTGGAGATATACTGAAAAAATTATTGTCAAACGGTGCAAAGCCAAAAATTTCTAATATAAGTTCGATATTCACCAAAAAGGTTATAAAAGCCAGTTACGACGATCACATTTCCAAAGTCTGGTCACTGATGGATGAAACAGGATTTTCAGGACTTCCAGTTTTAAAAAAAAATAAGATCATTGGAATGATTACCCGTAAGGATATTATAAAGTCGGGTCATGTTAGAACAGGTCTCGATGCGGTTGA
>PMMY01000189.1 GCA_003162655.1 Methanobacterium sp.
AACCCCAACTCATCAATAAGCCTTTTTACACGAATATTATGGCCTTTGGCCATTATTAACCTGCGTTCTTTAAGGTTTCCTTTCAATGGTTTTTTCACAGTTGGAATCGGGATTGAATACCTCTTTAAAAGCATGTCAAGATATTTGTTGGTTATTTCAGATGTTTTTTCTAGTTCATTAATTAATATAAATTCTGGCATCCAAATTGATAGTAAAAGCAATTTAATACTCATATGTTCTCCCTTCACAACCTATGTGAATAATATTAAAGTTTGGTGATTCTTCTCTGAGTTTTTGCCTACATTTATCATTATAAATTAATTTAACAAGATCTTGATGCCGTTTAAGAATATTTTCCCGTTTTAATTTTAGATTAGCTGTAAGATCACCATGTTCTATTGTAAGATCATTTTTTAATAAAACCCAACGTTTAATTTTCTCAGGATTTGAAAGTTTAGAATTTACATCTTTGATTGCAATTGATATTTTGTCTGTGTCAATATCTTCATCAACCCATATCAAAGAAATACAGTATGGTTTTTCATCCCCAACAACCATGACCTCTGATACTCCCTTAATATGCTTCAACATACCCTCAATTTTCAATGGACTAATACTCTTGCCGTATGAGTTGACTATTAATTCTTTCTTCCTTCCTGTGATAACTAAACTTCCTTCGGTAGTTATATAACCATAATCACCTGTAAGGAGCCAGTTATCCTGGAATAAAAAATCGTTGCGAGTTTTATCATTGAAGTATCCTGAGGTTACTTGAGGCCCTCTAACCGCTACTTCTTCATCATCTAATATTTTCAAATCTGTTAAGGGCAAGGGTTCTCCAACTGTGCCTAGTTTGTTGGATCCGAGTCTGTTGATGGCGACAAGGGGTGCTTCTGTTAAACCGTATGCATTGTGAATTTCTATACCTAACTCGTGGTAGCTCACTAGAAGGTCTATACTTACAGGGGCAGAACCCACAATTAACTGGGCACAAGCATCCAAACCTGTCTGTTTAAGCAAAGTTCTCCTCAATATTCTGCTTAGTACATTCTTTACAATACCACTATTAACATTAAGATACATACTTCCCAACCAACTTTTTTCAATTTTTGACCAAACCTTCTCATAAAACCTAGGAACCGAGAAAAATATGGTCGGTCTAACCTTTGGTAAGGTACTTTCAAGTTTTTGGAAATCCTCTAAAAAGTAAAGTTTAAGGGATGTAGGAGCATAATACGGAGCGTATATTCCTAAAATACCTTCCACGACATGATTCATTGGTAAAAATGATAAATATGAAACTTCGTGTGTTCTGTCCTGCCATGGAGGCATGGAAGCGATGTACTCTGCCATCCATCGTAAATTTCCATGTGTGAATGTAACTCCCGAGGGTTTCCCAGTTGTTCCAGACGTATAACGGATGGTAGCAACATCATTAAAATCTATAGGGGCAATGGATTTACTATCTGAATTTTTATCGTCTTCAAATTCATTTCCTGATGCAAGAAATTCCTTCCATGACAAGATATCAGATGGATGTTTAACAGAATCGCTGCAGAATGATATTATGTTTTGTTTGTTTTCAAGATCCGTTAAATGATCAAGCAACTGCGTTGTACCAATAAAAATAACTCCAGCACCACAATCATTTATGATATCATTGATCTCTGCCATCGGGCTAGTGTAATAGACTGGAACACACACAGCACCTAATAAACCAATTGAAACATCCAATGTAAGGTATCGGGAATTGTTATATCCTATTATGACAACTCTGTCACCAGGACCAACTCCAAGTGCTTTAAGTGATTTCACAGCATTTAATATATCTATCCTCATGTTGGATGATTTTACCTTTATAAATTTGCTGTTTACTACATCATAGTACTTAACAGGTCTGCTCATACTTTTCAGTCTAAATAAAATCTGTTCATGAACTGTTCGATCTGATCTATGGAAAAAACCATTGTAAACTGCATAATTAAATATTTTGGGTAAAAATTTTTTCCAATTCAAATCATATGGTCCAAGAAATTTTTCAAGATTACTCCTTGAGAATTCCCTGTCTTCATTCAGGTAAGGTGCAAGTTCTGTGATAGTTTTTCTTAACTGTTTTCCATTTCGACCTGAATACTTAAGAAAAAATGTAATGTAAGGAATTAAGGATGAAGATAGAAAGAGTGGTTTTGGAAGTTTTAATCCCAAATTATCATTGGCCCATAGATGAATAAAATCAATAAATTCTTTAACATTTGGCAGAGTTGTGTAAGGTGCTGTAAGATGGAAAGTCAAGCCTTCGGCTTTTTGATCAAATGTTAATTTTACGACAGCATCGGCAACGTAGTCTACAGGCACCAAATTGATTTTGATATCTTCTGAAACGGGAATTAATGTTAACTGCCTATTGAGATAAAGTCGAATAAGAACGTATATGGTATTAAATGTCTTAATGTAACCTGATTTTGAGTCACCAACAACCATTCCGGGTCTGAATATTGATATGGGCAACCCGGATTTTTTTACTATCAATTCTCCTTCATATTTACTTCTTTCATAATTACTAAGGAATCCATAATCATCTGCTAGTGAATTTTCTGATATGAGACCTTCCTGCATACCTGCGACATACGCTGTTGACAGATGAGAGAATCGAAGGATTCCATGATTATCATGGGCATCTGATGCAAGTTTAATTACGTTCTGAGTTCCTTGTACATTAATTTTCCTAAGATCTTCTATTGGAATATTTAGCCTGATATCTGCTGCTGTATGGATTATATGGGTCACATTATCCACTAAATAATTGTATTCATCATTATCAAGTCCAAGTTTTTCTTTAGTGATGTCTCCATTAAGTAAATAAATTTTGCTTTCATCTGAGTCAGTTGTTTTAAATTTTNNCTTAAATTTTTTTAACCCATTAATACTGTCCATGAGATCTGGCCATTCCCACCATGCACGGAAAAGATGTCGGGATGCATCCTCAAAACTTTGTCCTCTTACCAAAACAATTAAACATAGGTTTTCATTTTTTATTAATCTGCGAACAATTTGGGTTCCGAGAAAACCAGTAGCACCTGTCAGAAAAACTAAATTCTTCAATTTCCCACGTCCCATTCCCCGTTTATCAAGAATTCTTTAAGGATAATATGATTTTGGTTTGATCTTGCTAAATGTTCATTAAAACCTTTAATTAACTTTTTAGAGATAACTCCAGGATTTTCAAGAAGTTCATCCACCGATTTACTCAGCTTGTTCCAGATTTTTTGACCTGAATTTTCTGAATATTTATAATTAATAAGGTATTCATTATCCATTTCAAGATCTTTGTAAAGTCCTGTAAGTCGTGGATCGTGCCCAACTGCGATTTGTGGGATATGCTCTTCAAGGGACAAAACTGCAGCATGGTAACGGGATGTAACTAACAAATCAAGACTTCTTAGAATTTCGGTCATTTGAGATGCATTGAACTCCTTTGAAGAAAATATCCGAGCATTTTGTGGAATTCTCATTTTATTAACAATGTTCTGGGCAAGCGGTTCATCCACTTCTTCCATACAAATGAGTGCAATGTTTTTTCCGTGCTTTTCTATTATTCTATCTGCTTCATTTGCCCATTTAACAGCCAGTTCCTTACTTCTGCGTGTTCTGATTTTAGATCTTGAAAAGTAGTAAGGCCATTTGTAGCGGTTTTCATGTGGACCCCAAGGTCTTATAACAACAGGCCAGAGGTTGAAATCAATTATTGCCAGTCCAACAAAACCNNGTCTTGAATGTGAATGCACAATCTGCAGTATGTTTAATAGGTGCTTTTACACCTAATTTATGCAGTTTGTCTGCTGCATAAATGGTTCTTGTAATGATTAGATCGGTTTTACTAGCTTCTCGTCTTACTAAAAACTGATTAAAAGATGATAAATCTCCAGCATCTACAGCATAAGCAAGGCATGGAATTTTATAATAGTTAGCACAAGTTGTAGTCCACAAAAAAGCCCAAAGAAGAGCAGAAGTCCATGTGTCCATATAACAGCTCCCTTCAACCAGCATTACAAGGTCATGGGTTTGTACCAGCTTTCTAATAGCAAAGAAAAAAATTGATGGTACTGGAGCTATTTTCAGCTTAGAATCTTCTTTGATATACCTACGCAGGTTTTTTTCGTTAAGAGTAGGTATGGTAATAATAACTTCTGGCCCTAAAACCCNNATTTTATTTAAATTGTAAGAATTCGGTTTATTTGCTTTCATTTTTTTTATAAAGATTTTGATTTTGTGTAAATGAATTGAATCTGAATGAATTCATGAAAGTTCATAATATTTTATTTTATTTTATTTTTTGATAAAATATTTTAAACTTCATTATCATATTTAATTATTTCATATTGTGGATTATATGGCGTTTTATCGAGAATTTTATTTGAAACTATCTACAAAATGCTGAAATTTTGGAAATGTATTATAAAACTCGATATTACAAATTAACTGTGATTCAAACTTAATTATTCCTTCTATAA
>PMMY01000122.1 GCA_003162655.1 Methanobacterium sp.
TAGAAAGAATAATACGAGAGGTTGTTGTAACCAATACCAATATGAAAAACATCGGAGATAAAAAGATGTTAGCCAGAACTACTTTGGGTGAAATTTTATGATTCAAATGACCTTAATTCAAATTGACAACTATGGTCCATGGACTGTGACTCCCACACCTAGGGCCGAAGCAGATCTTCAGATTTTGCAGGCTGAACTTTACGCAGATCTTCAAAGGCAGTTTGCTGCAAAGAGCGGTCTTGTATTTTTCACCCGCTTCGATAACATGCTCGCGGTGACAAACGGTGTAGACATGGAGGATCATAAAAGAATACAAAAATCCATAGGAAACAGATACCCTATAACTATAAGTATGGGAGTAGGAGCCGCTGAAACACCATATGAAGCACAGCGTAAAGCAACCAATGCCCTGCAAAACTATGGTGGTGCCCAGTCAGAAGAAAGGACAGAGGTTCTAGCATCAGATGGATTAGTTAAAGGTGATGAAAGCTTCGTCCAGATAGCTCATATTGATATAAACGGAATCACAGACTCGCTCACAGATATAATACCTGCCTATGATACTTCTTTTATTGTAAATCGAGTTCAACATTTCCTCATGAAGAAACTCATTGAAAAAGGTTCTTTACTATTTTTCATAGGTGGAGATAACTTCATGTCTCCCTGTAATGGTTTGAATCCTGAGGGACTACTTAAAATTATTGAAGAAATTGAGGACGAAATAAATATAGCTCTTAAGGCAGGTGTTGGAAAGGCCCCTACCGCCGAAAAAGCCGCAAATCTCGCTGATCTCGCACTTGAAGAGATAAGAGGCGGATTCACCTATAATTTGGTACATGTAATGAAAAATGAGGAATAAACCTATTTAAAGGTTAAAAGCCTCAGTCTTGTGTTTTTTATCTTTCTGAGTTTTTTACTTTTCACTATTATTTAATTGTTTCAATGGAGGAATCATATTGAAGTTTTAGCACCTATGGCTGGGATAACAGATGGTAGGTTCTGCTGTAAAATGACCTCTTTGGGTTTTGATCTTTTAACCATAGGAGGATACAATGCAGACCATAATGCCATAGAAGCCGGATTGAAAATAATTAAGAGGGGCAGGCTTGAATTTAACATTGCTAAGGAGGATTTATATCACCATATTACAAAAGAAGTAAGGTTAATAAAAAATCAATCCCATTACAATGGTGAAGTTTCAGTTAACCTCCGTTCAAGTTCACCAGACCAGATAATCGAGATATCGAAGATCCCTGAACTTGACGTGGTTGAAATAAATGCTCATTGCAGGCAGCCAGAACTGATTGAATCAGGATGTGGACAAGCTCTTTTGAAAACTCCTGAAATGCTTCAAGATTTTACTTCAGAGGTTGTCAGAAANNAATGAAGCTGGTGCAGATTATATCCATATAGATGCTATGAAACCCGGATTTAATTGTGCAGATTACAGTGTAATTGAATCTGTAAAGAAAAACGTGGATATATTTATAATAGGAAACAATTCAATTAGAGATTTGAAATCTGCAAGACATATGCTTAAATCAGGTGCTGATGGTATATCCATTGCAAGGGCAGCTATTAAAGGTACTATTCCCTTTGATCTAACACTTTTATGAATATTTTCATTGTACATTAAAAACAAAATTGAATTAATGAATATAAATTTTCAAAACAATTATCAAATTATATATTGGTTGGATCAAATAATTAATAGATTAATATTCAATAATAAATGTATCAAATTAATTAATCTAAAAATCACAAAATCATAAAAAAAAGGTGGTCGCATGTCTTTTATAGAAGTGAAAAATATCACAAAAACCTTTAACGGCGTTGAAATCTTAAAAAATCTAAATATGACCATAGATGAAGGAAAAGTTTTGGGTATACTAGGTAGAAGTGGTTCCGGGAAGTCTGTACTCATAAATATGTTCCGTGGAATGAAGGATTACAGACCTGATAGCGGTCAAATTATTTACACTATAGCAATCTGCCCTGAATGTTTAAGAGTAGAACCTCCATCACAAGCCAGCAAAGTATGTAGCTGTGGTTGTGGTTGCGAGTTTGAACTTAAAAAAGTTAATTTCTGGAACACTGATCGTAAAGTTTTTGCAGCCATAAAACGTAGAATTTCAATAATGTTACAGAGAACCTTCGCCCTTTATGAAGATGATACAGTAATAGACAATGTTTTAAAATCAATAACAGGGCACACTGAAGAGGATAGTACTTATATGGCTATAGATCTCATTGAGATGGCGCAAATGGCCCATAGAATTACTCACATAGCAAGGGATCTGAGTGGTGGAGAAAAACAAAGGGTTGTGCTTGCAAGGCAACTAGCCAAGGAACCCATGATATTCCTTGCAGATGAACCAACTGGTACATTAGATCCTAAAACAGCTGAATTATTACACCAAGCTCTGCTTGAAGGTGTGAAAAACAAGGGTAACACCATGATCATAACATCCCACTGGCCCGAAGTTATGAGAAAACTGTGTGACCATGTTATATGGCTCGAGAAGGGAGAAATAATTGTTGAGGGAGAACCAGAGACTGT
>PMMY01000237.1 GCA_003162655.1 Methanobacterium sp.
GAAGAAGCTGAAATATTCTTTTGAATTTTGAACCAGATGGTGGTAGAACTTGAATTAAATGCGGTAGAATTTATTCTATCTAATTCTACTGAACCATTCACACCATTATAGACAATTCTTAAATCATTACCTGTATATAAAAAATTATTTCCAGTTGTATCAAAGGTAAAATTAAATGAATAACCATCCTCTAATACGGAAGTGGGATTATTATTTGTAACATTTATTCTCTTTCTGTATCCCCAAGAAGGATCCCACCAACTAGAAGCTCCATTGCTCAGATTCCCCGTGAGTAATAAATTTCCATTAAGCCAAAGATTAATTGGATATTTTGCTAGAGAAGATCCGTTAGTAAAATTAATGAAACCATAAACGTTAACTGATCCTGTTCCAGGAGTTGGATTTGGAATTAGATTTATTGTGGATTTTAATGCAATCATGCTAAAGTTATTGTCATAGTAACTTACATGCCCTACCGTATCATTTGTATAAATAGTATAATTATAAACTCCTTCCCATGCTTGATTTGTGGATAATTTTGCAACCCATAAGAATCCTCCCAAGTATGTGAAGAATACCTTTACTTTTTCTGCTCCGTTTTTAACTGTCTGCCAAACTGTTATCCAAACTTTATCTATGCTAAAATCACTTATATTTACTCTCAAAGTAATATTTTGTCCTTGTTCAAGAGGATGAGAAGCGTTAACAATTAATTCATCTTGATCAGTCTGATTAATAAACGTAATATTTGGCGCACTTAAATCTACTGCAAACTTTACTGTGTCCGAACCTGTGGCTCCGCTGGTATCGTTGACATAGACTGCCCAGGTATTATTTCCCTCTATGCTTGTTATTGATGTAATATTTTGTCCGCACGTTATTGGCGTTGTTGTATTTCCCCCGTTTAAGCTATACCAACAAGAATCCAAACTTGTCCCATCAGCAACCCTTAGGGTGTAATTCATTTGTGCTATGGTTGAGTTGTAAATGTAAGTTCCAGGATAAACAATCTTTACACTTGGCGGCTCTAACCAACTAATATTCATGTCTAGCAACTTTATACTATTTGATTCATTAACCTTGAAAAGAACTCTGTATACTAAACTATTATTTGGTGTAAATCCAGTTAATCCTTGATTTTTTGTAACGTTATACCAATTTATTCCATTGTCTGCACTAAGCATAACAGTTATGTTATTGTTGAGATTTGTTCCTTCTTCTCTCCATGTTATATTTGTTATTTGTTTTATTGGTTGTGTAGTATTTATTGAATAAGATGTAAAGTTAGCTATGCCTATGGAATAATTGTATATTGAATCATTATATATTACAAAATCATAATCATCATAATCTGCGATTATATATCTATGATTTACAGGGTCGTGTGTTACAAACGTTGGATTTGCTATTCCTGTTGGTTGTAAATTCCAACTATTACTGCTATACTGTGTACCTGTTGTTAAATCATAAACTCTATGCCCATCATTATAAGATACTAAGGTTAAGAATCTTCCATCACTTGCAAATCCATGATTATCTGTAGACCATGAACTGGCAATACTTATATCCTGATTCCATGTAAAAGTTAATCCATCACTTGAAACTGTATATAATCTTACAGTTATTGGATTACTTGCAGGACTACTGACAGTGCCAATTCTTCCGTCAGGCATATCAAATAAGTTTCCAGTCATCCAGGAATCTCCAGTTTGAAGAGGATAACCTGAATCCACGCTTACTAAGGTTGATGTATCGGAAGCTAAATCTACTCTATATATATTTGCTCCATTTCTTGCAAAGATGTATCTTTTGGAATAAGCTAATTGGTTATTTCCTGAAGCCAGGTTGGAAATTGTGTGTGTTGATAATACATTTCCATTAAAATTAGTTACTATTATTCTAGCTCCGTTATCATTAAAAAATAATACAGTTCCATTGGTTGCGATTCCTCTTAATGTAAATGCTGAGTCAGGATCCTTAACGTCTGCATTTGTTAAAGATATGTTCGGTTTGTAAAGTGCTAATCCTGAACCAGTATAAGTTATATTTCCAACACTCCAATTAACCTTATTCATTTGATTACTAAGCAAGGAAGAGTTGTCACCAAAGCGATCATCATAGCTATAGTTCATATTAACAGTAAATGATGTTTGATTCTTGTTTTGCACATTTAAAGAGTTGTTATCATATACCTTTAAAATAAAATTTCCTTCTTTGATATACAAAAATTTTGTTTGTATTCCAGAACATGATGTACATATTGTGGTGTTAGTTACACCATTATTTGTAGTATACCATAAAGCACTTACTGTTCCATTTATTGATACATTTATTATAGGTGTTACATCTTTTAAAGTTGATGCATTATTTGGATAATTAATTGTTATATTGGATGGAGGCTCAACAAAGCTTGTCCAACTTATGTTCATATCTAACAAACTTAGATTTGCTGATTGATTAGCATTGAAAATTACCCTATAAGCTAAGCTGTAACCAAGATTTATTGCTGATAACTCCTTATTTTTATCTGCTTTATACCAATTATTTCCTCCGTCTGCACTTACTTCAACAGAGATGTTATTATTTTGATTTGCTCCATCTTCTTGCCAGGTGATATTTGTTATTTTTGATATTAGAGATGTTGTATTTATGGAATATGAAGTAAAATTGCCATTGGTTAACCCGGGTGATGTTGTGTATAAGCTATCATTATAAATTACAAAATCATAATCACTATAATCTGCTATTATATATCTATGATTTACATGATCATGAGTAACATATGTTGGATTTGCAATGCCACTGGGCCTTAGATCCCAAGAATCACTACTAAATTGTGTTCCTGTCGTCAAATCATAAACTCTATGTCCTGTATTATAGGACACCAGCGTTAAGAATCTCCCATCACTTGCAAATCCATGATTATCTGTGCTCCATGAACTGGCAATACTTATATCCTGATTCCATGTAAACACTGAACCATTGCTTGAAACATCATAAATTCTTACTGTAAATGGATTGCTCACTGTACTTCCTACAGTTCCTATTCTTCCATCAGGCAAATCAATTAAAGTTCCTGAAACCCATGAATCTCCAGTAAGATATGGTTGAGTAGATGTATTTGCATTTATTACAAGTGTTGAACTATTGCTGCTTAAATTTATTGCGTATATATTTGCTCCATTCCTAGCGTATATCAATTTACTTTTAGAGGAATATGCTAATTGATTATTATCTGCACCAAGATTTGATACTGTATTAGTTGAAATAACTATACCACTAAAACTAACAACCTTAATATCTGTACCTCCATTATTAAAGAATAATACAGTTCCATTGGTTGCAACACCTCTATTGCTGAATGATGAACTAGAAACTACTCTTTGAGCATTGCTCGAACTTATGTTGGACTGATAATACGAACTTCCGTTTACAGAGTAAGTTATATTCCCACTCTGCCAAGTTACATTATTTATTTGATTACCAATTAAGGAAGAGTTATCATCAAAGGAGTCATAGTAATTATAATTCATATTTACTGTAAAATTTGATTTGCTAAAAATCTCTGTCCCATTGGTGTTATTAGCGTAAACATTTAAAAGATAGCTTCCTTCTGCTAAATAAAGATTTTTTGTTTTTTCACCGGAACAGTTGTTACATAAGGTAGTATTTGTTAATCCCCCGTTTAGAGTATACCAGACACTCTGGGCTTGTCCTAATCCCAGTATGGTTAAATTTAATGTGGGAGTTACATCAGAAATATTTGAACCATTAGCAGGATAATTTATTGATATATCCAATTTTGGTTCTTCTTCATTAAAAATACTATAATTAGGAACACTAGAAGTATACTGCCTAACCCTAACATTATCAACTAAGACATAATAATTAGTTCCTGTTGCATGCACATGACTGACTAAATAATCTGAAGTTGTTTTTGTTGAATCACTTCCACTATAAACACTCCCTCCATCTACACTTGAATAATAATTGCTTCCACTGGCATTAATCTGAACATGATGCCAAACTCCTGTTGATACAGCAGGGTAAGATGTACCAAAAGCAGTCCAAGTATTAGAGGCAAATTCAAATAATCCTCCATCAGCTGAAGAACTCTGCAATCTCCAAGCATAACCACTATTAAAACTAAGAGAATCAACTCTAAAACCAAACTGATGTATTGCACGATCGGTTCCAGAGAAATATGTATCATAATCTAGAATTCCATCCTGCATCTTGTAGCTAGAAGTCCTTAATCTTGTATCATAATAAGCATTTTTACTCTGGCTAGAATCTGGACTATGCATTAAACTACTATTAGTAATATTCACGGCATCTGGATTTTCAGGATCAATTGTCCATTTACTTAAATCCCCTGAAAAGTCATCAAAAAAGTCGAATGTTGACGTTCCATTTGAAGTTGATGAAGCGGAAGGATTTCCATAGTACATAAAAATGGTGACATTCCCAGAAGCTGGTATGCTTGGAACTTTCACCCAGAAAATTGAATTCCCCCCAGAGACATTGCAACTTTCTGTCCAAAAGCTTATTTCATCCCCTATAGAATTTGTAAACCTTACATCTTTACATGTAGAATTAATTTTATTTCCATTAAACTCATCAGTAAGGTTAGTAATTATCCCTTCTTGATAATTTGTTAATGCTGTTCCTGTACCATTAATTCTTATTTCTTTCCTATAAATCCAGCTTGAATTATACCATTTTGAAGCTAAATTGTAAGCGTAAGCTTTCATACCTCCAAAATCAAATTCTAATGTATGCTTTCCATTTGTTAATACTTTACTTATCTCATATGCTGTGTCATTACATTCCCATCCACTAACAAAAAAACCATCATCAATTATTTGATAATTAACATTTTCATTACCACATTTCAGTTCTAATAGCTCTAAGTCTTCTCCTTCTCCAAAATTAGTTCCGTTAATTGCTTTTATTGTTAAATCAGATTTTCCAGTTGTTTTAAACTCAACAGTCCAGTTACCTCCAACTACAGGGTAACTTTGAACATTAAGTACACCTATTGATACTTCAAATGTCTGCTCAGATAGATGCGGAACAATCCATTCAATATAATCTAATAATCCATTTCCATCTTTATCATATGCTTTAAAATCGAGATAAGAATTATTCTCTTTCCAATATACTTTAATAAAATTCTCTTGTCCAGCATATAATATCTCGGGAATTGTAGTATAGGATAAAACATTTTCATAATGCACATTTGAAGGGGAAGAAACAGTAACTTCTTTTTTATTTTCGGATATATCCTTCTCAGTTTTCTCAGGTCCCGGAGTTGTATACTCAACCCGAACTTCTCCCAGAACATTCTGAATTATAATAGACTTTTCATTATTTCCACTAATAATGTTTTGAATTGAATCTGCTATGGTTTGCTTTTCTCTAAAAGGAACTGTCTCTCCAGAATCTTTATGAAGGACAATGTTCTCTGCACTTTCTGGTATCTTTATCTTTATTGTCTGCTCTCCTTCCAAGCTTAAAGTTTGCATATTTTTTACAGGCTCTCCTATTTTTATTAATCCGTCACTGTTTGATTCAGGTATACTTGGCTCTAATTGAGGAGTTACTTCTTTAACTTGTAAAGAAGAATTTTCTTCTGGAGAGATATTAATTGGATTTGCTTCAACATTATTTATTATATCATCTGTTATGTTCTGATTTGGATATACCTGAAATTCTATTCTCTCTGAAGCATCTTGAGATTTTATATCAATTATATAATCTCCAGCCTCCTCAAGTTTAAAAGAAAATTTATCGTCACAATTAGACTGCACTAATGTTGTAGAAGGTGTCTTTATCTTAAGATTGCAAGGTGCATACTGATTTAAATCCATTTTAAATTCTTCTCCCACAACGTAGGATTTTTTTATTGCAGCAGAACTAAATAGGGAAGAAAATACAAGAACAAGGACTAATAGCAAAATAAGTATTCCTGCTCCTAATTTTATAATTCCTTTTTTATTCATTTTATTTTTTAATCTGCCAAAGATTTATTCTTCCTACTCTAAATCCTATAACTTGGCTATTTATTTGAAGTCGCAAACAACGTGTCTGAACAGAATGCCACGGGTGATTTATCTCATCTGCAATTTCCTGTGTAGATTTTGGGTTCACAGAATTTGAGAGAGATTTAACTATTTCTGTTGTAACCTCATCCTCTTTTTTGCGATTGACAGTACTGTCAATCTTACCTTTAGTCATACTTTATAACGCAAGTAATTTTAATTTAAATACCTTTGGATTTTCTCATTTTTATCTTAAAAATTAGAATATTTTTACTTGAAAAGGTCCTTTTTCAGCGACAGAAGCAGAATAATAAGTATAATTAGAGTCTGCTTCATACAAAGTGAGATTGATTTTAGCATTATTGTTATATGNNNACTTGAATTTAATACTATAGGTTCATTTGGAGAACCTTTTTGAGTTATAAAGCCAATCAGATAGCTATTTTCAAATGGCTTTGATTTATGAAATGGAATTAAAGCTAATTTAGAGACCATCACATTGACTAGTGATTCCTGATTCTCAATTTTTTGGTAGAAAGGATATTCTTCTTTAATTAGGGTGTTTGGACTCTTGAGAGTGTAATTAAATGAAAATTCTTTTTTATTTGATATGTTCTCTTTGAGAATTTTGTGTGTGGGG
>PMMY01000174.1 GCA_003162655.1 Methanobacterium sp.
CCATGGAAAATTTATAGAACGTCCTAATAGATTTGTTGTAGTATTTGAAACAGAACCTGGTTTAAATGAAACAGCCCATTTAAGAGATCCTGGCAGGCTTAAAGAGCTTTTAATCCAGGGAGCTAAGCTTCTTCTCAGAAAAGCCGCACCCAATCCTAAAAGGAAAACAAAATACGATGTTATAGCAGTTTTTAATAAGGATATTTGGGTATTAATAAATTCTGGATTTCACAGTGACATTGCAGCAGATCTTATTGAATCTGGACTGATAAAAGAACTTTCAAATTATTCTATACTGAGAAGGGAGTACACCTATGGTAAAAGTAGGATAGATTTCCTTCTGACCAACCAAGAAAAATTTAAGATGCTTCTTGAAGTTAAGGGATGCACACTTGTAGAAAAGGGTCTCGCTAAATTTCCTGATGCACCAACATTAAGGGGTAAAAAACATCTTGAAGAGTTAAGTCATTCAATTGGCGACGGATTTAAGGCAGCTGCACTTTTCCTGATAATAAGGAATGATGCAACGGAATTCACTCCTAACACTGCCATGGATCCAGATTTTTCATCTGCATTAGGAAGTGCAATGGAAAATGGCGTATTTATAATTGCTTATTCATTTAAAAATATATATAAAAACCATTCATTGTATATTAAACCATTTAAAAGAATAAATTTAAGGATGGATGTCTGAATCTATAGAGTTTTTATTTTCTTTTTACATTTGATACACTGGAAATGCATGTCTCTCTCTTGTGGAAATGAAATTATTGCTAAATTTTATAGTGTTTCTAAAATAAATAATAGAATATAAAAATTGTTTTGGATGAAATTTAAAAGAAACTAGGTGATGTTCACTATGAAATGTGATGTTTTAATTATAGGGGCTGGTCCAGCAGGCCTTTTTGCAGCCAATGAATTGGCAGACAAACTTAAAGTCGTTGTGGTAGATAAAGGCAGGGCTTTAAACGAAAGAACCTGTGTAGCTCTTATGAATGGAAGTTGTAGAAAATGTCTTCCATGTAATATAACAGGGGGATTGGGTGGTGCTGGTGGACTTTCAGATGGAAAACTAAATCTAAGACCTGATATTGGTGGAAATCTTGAAGAATTTGTAAGTAATAAAGAAGCTTGGAACATCATTAATAAAATAGACCAAATATTTCTTAAACACGGAGCATCCGAAGAACTTTACGCCCCAGATAACGACAAAATATCACCTATACTTAAGAGAGCAGCAGCTACAGGAATAAAATTTATACCCATAGTACAGAGACACATGGGTTCAGATAAAACCCCTCCTATAATAAATTCTATTAAAGAAGAATTGGAAGAAAAAGGCGTTCTTTTCATGTTGGAGACGGAAGTTTCGGATATAATAGTGGATGATAGATTAAAAGGAGCTAAACTCAGAAATAATAAAGGAGATTTTTTTGTTAAATGTGACTATTTAATTGCAGCACCTGGAAGAATTGGAGCTAAATGGCTGTCAGATCAGACTGATAAACTTGAAATTCCAGTGAAACATAATCCTGTTGATGTAGGTGTGAGGGTGGAACTTCCTCAAATTGTTATGGATGAAATTACTAAGATAAACTGGGATCCCAAGTTTCACATAATTACTAAGACTTATGACGACTTTGTTCGGACTTTTTGTGTATGTAATAAAGGATTTGTTGTTGAAGAAGTTTATGATGATTTTATGGGTGTGAATGGCCACTCAATGAGGGATAAATTATCCGAAAATACCAACTTCGCATTTTTAGTAAGATTAGAACTTACCGAACCCGTTGAAAATACTTCAGATTATGCATTTTCAATTGCAACCATAACTAACACCCTTGGTGGAGGAAAACCGATTCTACAAAGGTTAGGTGATCTTAGGAAGGGTAGAAGGTCAACATGGAGACGACTTGAAAGAAGTAACGTGGTGCCAACATTTGATTGTGTAACTCCGGGTGATATTGCAATGGCACTACCTCACAGGGTGGTAGTGGATATTATAGAGGGTCTTGAAGCATTGGATAAGGTTATGCCCGGAGTTGCTTCTGATTCTACCCTGCTGTACGCTCCTGAGATAAAATTATATGCAATGCGCCTCGAAATGGACAAAAACATGAAAACCAGGATAGATGGTCTTTATGGTGCTGGAGATGGTGCGGGAGTTTCCAGAGGAATTGTAGGGGCAGCTGCAACGGGTATTATCGCTGCAAGGGATATTTTAGAAAAAATAAAATGAATCAGAAAAAAATATAGTATCTGTTGAATTATTTATCTTTATTTTTTAATTATATCTCAACTAGCGACATATGATACTTATTATTTCGCCGTCTTCTAGTTCATGGTCACTTGAAATTCTTCTGCAAGTTCTAGCGTCTAGAGCATGCATAAAACTGTCACCTATATCTGTGTGTATCACATAGGCCATGTCACGTGGTTTGGATCCTTTTTTTATTAGCAGTGCATCTGGTAAAATGTTACCCTTTTGATCTGATAATTTGTGTTCATCTTCAACAGGAAATACTACAATCATATCCAGAACATCAAAAACAGCTTTATTAAGTGCTTTCTGAACTCCTGTACTACCATATTTATCAAGAACATGCACTTTTATATAATTCAATGCTTTCATTTGGGTTTCAGAGAGCTTTTCGGGCTTAAGTATCTGAAAGTCTGAATCACCACTAAAATAACTAATTAAACCAGCATCTGAAGCACGTATAAGTGCAAGTTCAGATTCAGCAGAAGCAGGTATTACATTTCCGTATTTCTCTTCTAATCGTTTGATGTTCTCCTCAGATGTTGGCATATCTGCCTTGTTTGCAACTATTAACATTGGTTTTGCCCTTTTAAGAAGTTCGTCAAGTACTTTTATGATATCAGNNATCATCCCATTTATCATAATCCTTGTCTACGACTTTTTTAGCTTCAATTATATCTTCAAGCATTATCCCTGTACCACTTAACTGTTCAGCAATTACCTTTGCAAGATCTAACCTTTCTGACATTACTTTTCTGATCATTTTGTTCCAGTTTTTCTTTAAAATCCCAAAGAGCCACATTGTAATTTCATGCTCTAAAAACTCCACATCTTCAATTGGGTCGTGAGTTCCAGGTTCACAAGGCCTACCCTCTTCATCAGTGGATCCGGAAGCATCAATTATATGAATAAATGCTTTTGCTTGTCTTAAATCGTCTAGAAATTTATTTCCTAAACCACGGCCTTCATGGGCTCCAGGAACAAGTCCTGCAACGTCTATAAGTTCTACTGGTATTAACCTTTTGCCTTCAACACATTTTGAATTATGTGGATTGCATGTGATCTCTAATTCTGTGCAGGGACATTCTGTTACAACATGTGCAACTGCCTTGTTGGCGTTTATAGTTGTGAATGGATAACTAGCAACTTCTACTTCCGATAATGTCGCGGAATTAAAAAAAGATGATTTTCCAACGTTTGGTTTTCCTGTTACAGCGATTTGAAGCATTTTTTTCATTCCTTAAATTTTGTGAATCTATCAAACTAATTTAAAAGACCATGTTAAATAACAATTTCGATAAAATAAAAAATCAGAATAAAAGAATTATTTAATAAATTTAACCTTGAATAACCTTCTATATATTGTATATAATATAAAAAAAAGT
>PMMY01000259.1 GCA_003162655.1 Methanobacterium sp.
GGGTAATTGCTCTTGGATTCCAGATAAACAACTCAGAACTCATTGGACCACTAGACTTGTTCGATGATCCTTCATTTGACAGGACAAGGAACTTAGCATCCGAAATCGCTGAGTACATGAGAAGACATGGGCCATTCGAGCCACACAGATTACCTCAAGATGAGATGGAATACACTAGTCTACCTGGTGTTTTAAAAATGCTCGAAGGTAGAATGAAAGACATGGATTAGATTTAATCCATAATCTTTATTTTTTTANNAAGTTTTACAAATCCAATAAGGAATATCAAGTACGTGATCAACCTTATCAATCACTACACCATCGCTTGTTGCCACTATTCCTCCATAGTCCTTTGAGAGTTTTACAAGTTCAAAATCAACATTTTTATTAGTTATTGCAGTTCCATTGAATCCGTTGGTTTTGATTAGATTATCTGTATGCTTTGCAAGTTCACCGCTTTTACTCACTGGACTATCGTATAAAAAGTAAATACACGCTGGGTTATGTTTATATAAAAATTTTATAATATAATTTAAAGCAGTATCGGTGGATGTGGTGGTTTTATACTTACCAAAAACTGCTTTAATGTCCCTTAAAATACCATCATCGCACATTATAAGCGAACCAAATTCTTGGTTGCAGATAGTCTCAACTGATATTAGAACGTTATAACCATCTATAAAAATAGTTTTATTATTTATATCGTTAATATCAGCGATTTTAACAAATCGGTCCCTGGATTTTTCATTAGAAAAAACTTTTCTGGCCAAGTAGTTGCGTCTATCCTTGTTTAAAAGATATTTGTTTGCAACTAAATTTAAGGCAACCTTCTTTCTGTATCCCCGGTTTAAAAGAAATTTTAGGTCGTATGCTGCATCTTTCAAAGTATCTTTAAGGTCTTTAGATGGCATTTTTTTATTTAAAACTTTTTTATATAATAAGAGATTATCCCTTCCTCTTGGCAACTATTATAGGGATACGATCCGAGGCATTTTCAGCACGGTCAGCTATGTTTCCTAGCCTTAAAACAGTACTTTTTAGTTCTATTTGGGTAAGAATGTTGATTTCCTGGTTTTTATAGCTTATATATAATCTTTTAAGTATCTTTCTTTCAATCTTATCTACTGCATCCTCTAATCTCTCTACTTCATGGGCCTTTGTTAGTGCCTCACCAAGATCCTCATCCAAGAGTTCGATACATTTTTTTAGGGCTGTNNAGGAAAATTGATCCTGCTCAGGCATATTCCATAGGCAGTTTCTTGGATTATGTCAGCAATACTGTCAACATCTTCTGCTAAAATTATCCTGTCTTCTCTATCAAATGGTAGAAATGCTCCTTTGAAGAATTCAATCTCCATTTTTCTCCGAATATCGTCCGCATCATGTTCAATTTTGGATATCTCTTCCACCTTTTTGTCGATGAATTCAAAATCGTTTTTATAAAAGTATTCCAGGAGTAAATTTAGTTGGTGCAAACATTCGTAAACCATTTCTACATGTTCCTTTGAGTATTGTTCAACTACCGACTCCCTTTTGAATAAGTTTCTCATTTTATCCCCAGTCTTTACTATTTAGAACCAAATTCATGGTTAAATCTTTCTTCACCACTATCTTATATAAGTTCATTTAGAAGGCGTATTGCATCTAATAATCCGTGTGCATATGTAATACAACCGAATGAGGTCAAATAATCCATTTTTTCCAGATAATAGTCTGTGTCTTTCCTGTAATTTATAGCCATTTCCACAACTCGGCCTTCTTCTTCATCAATTTTTATTGATTCTATTTCTTTTATATTTTTTGCAAAGAGCTCAATATCCTTTTTAATTCTTTCAACAGCATCCACTTTATCATCCTCTATTATATTTTAAAAGGAACCAAACAATTCCGATAATTTCCTCATAAAANNGTTAAACTTTTATAATTAGTAAAATATTATCAAATTTTAAATCAAACCAATGAAAATATTATAGCTATAATTTTTATTAAATCTAACAAAATAGAAGCAACGATCATAAAAATTGTTCAAATTAATTCCATCAAAAAGGTTTAAAGACTTTTAAGTTCCTTCCATGAATGATAAACACGTTGGAATACTGTTATGTATCCAAGAAACATTATAAGAACGATGGCTATTCCCAATGGGTTCATATTAAAGAACTGCAGGCTCGTGAAATAACTTAAAAATGCCCCAATCATAATTATAACTAGACGTTCAGCACGTTCAGCAATACCGACATTGCATTCTATACCTTCTGATTCAGCTCTAGCCCTTACATAACTAACCGTTAAAGATGCATGGAGAGCAAGAATACCAAAGATCCAATTCACATATCCGCCGTAAATTATTCCTATAATTATAAACGCATCTCCAAATCTGTCTGCAGTGGAGTCCAGTATTCCACCAAACTTAGTTGTCTGATAGTTATTTCTTGCTACTGCTCCATCTAACATGTCTACAAATCCGCTCAACGCTATTAAAAGTCCACCAGTAAGCAGACTGCCAGTTGCAAACATATATGCAGATAAAAGACTAACAAGTAAACCTAGTATGGTCAGTATGTTTGGATTCACACGGATTCTCCTGGCTAAGGGATCCAGAAACATTTTAACTTGTGGTCTGAGTCGGTTCAGCATAAAATTAATATGAATATCAAGGGATATATACTTTGGATAGAGAAGATAGGGGTTGATTAATTTAATGAAGATCATTAAAATAGATGGAACAAATCCAGAACCTGATAAAATAGAAATTGTTCGTGGGGCCTTGAAGATGGGTTCCATTATAGTTTATCCTACTGATACAGTTTATGGAATTGGGGCCAATATATTCGATGAAAAAGCAATTTTAAAGGTTTTTTCTATAAAAAAGAGGTCAAGAACAAAGCCTTTATCGATTTGTCTTTCCCGAATTGAGGATATAAAAAAGGTTGCATTAATGGATATTAAAATTGAAAATATAATTAGGAAAATTTTACCAGGACCTTACACATTAATTTTAAAGAAAAATGACAACATATCTTCACTTTTAACCGCTGGTTCTGACAGAATAGGGCTCAGAATTCCAGATAATAAAGTATGTATGGATCTTTCAAGGGATTTTCCTATTACCAGTACAAGCGCCAATCTGTCTGGGTATGATATTCCAGAATCTGCAGAAGAAGTATTAGAACAATTAGGAACATCTATTGATATAATGATGGATGCGGGTGTCTGTGAACATGCAGTTCCATCTACAGTAATTGATATGACAGTTTATCCTCCTAAAGTGATGCGTGAAGGGGCGGGAAACCATCATTTTATTAAATCGATAATTAATGGTTTATAATAAAATTTCACTTTTTTATGTAATGTGTATAATGATTACTTGATCTAAAGAAGTTATATTCCTTTAAGGAAATTGTTCTGTGAGTCTGCAAATCTATTTCTGTTATTAAATTCAATTATAAATTAGAATCTATTCAGAAATTAATTTGAATTCTAACGTTAGATCTAAAGTGAAAATGAGAGAATTTAAAAGTTTGGATTTTAATTTATAATTATTAGATAGGTTTGGAGAATTATAATGAAGGTTTTATCAGACATGGATGAAAATACAAAGATACCTACAGAGTCCCCTATTGATGTGATTATGGGTGGAGGTGTCGAAAAAGGTTGTTTAACTCAGTTTTATGGGCCTCCTGGGTCTGGAAAAACTAATATAGCTTTACAGTTACTTGTCTGCTGTGCTAAAAAGGGAGATAAAGCTATATTTGTAGATACAGAAGGTGGATTGTCAATAGAAAGGGTGAAACAAATTTCTAACAACCAATTTGACAGCTTTGCAAATAACATAATTATATTCGAACCAACCAGCTTTAACGAACAGATCGAAGTTTTGAAAAGAATTGAAAATCTTTTAGATTCCAAGAGTGAGACTGTTGAGATTATTATACTGGATTCAGCAGTTGCACTCTACAGACTCAAGGAGGGTGATTCCACTCAGACAAACCGGGAACTTGGAAAGCAGATGGCATTATTATCAAGAATAGCCAGAAACCACAATATAGCAGTTGTTATAACCAATCACATATATTCAGTTTTTGATGGGGAAGGAGTTATAGAACCTGTTGGTGGTACTATCCTTAAATACTGGAGCAAGATTGTTGTTGAACTTACCCGAGCCAATGGCCTTTGAGAAAGGTCAGCAGTATTAAAAAGGCATAGAAGTAGACCTGAAGGTTTAAGGACTCGTTTTAGGATTGTTGATCATGGAATTGAATAAATACATCAATTACATACTGTTTTAAACTTTGGCTGATTGACTTCCATCAACTTTGAACATTATTATTAGTTTATTTCAAATTATAATTTTTATCTAATTATTTAATGATAGACAGGTTATTAATTGTTTTATTTTT
>PMMY01000257.1 GCA_003162655.1 Methanobacterium sp.
ATAAAAAATTTCATTAAATACTCCGGTACTAAATGATTATTTAGAGAATATAGAATATGAATGAATAAAAAAGATAATTTTTTCATCATCCAAACAAAGTATTATATAAAAATCGTAACTTAAAAGAATAAATATTAAGATTCGAAAAGGATATGATATTGGATAAGATATAATAATGTTAAAAATACGATTCTTATTATATATTTCAAATGTTTACATGATAATGAAAATCCCTTTTGAGGATTTATTAAATTTTGGGGAGGGTTTATAAATTTCAGATATTACACCATCTATTTTAGCTGGTAAAATCACAATTTTGGCATTGAAAATAGTTGGTATGAATGCAACCGCATTACCAGGAAAAGTTGCTCTTAAGCTTAATCCTAAACTTCTTAGTACAATAAATACAAGGTGTAAAAAGAAGGTTATAATAACGGGCACAAATGGTAAAACAACTACTAACAATCTAATAAATCATATATTAAACTCTGAATACGATGATGTATTATCAAATCTCCGGGGTGCAAACATGCCCCAAGGAGTAGCCAGTGCATTTTTAAACGACAGTAAAAAGGAATATGATTGGGGTGTGTTCGAAGTTGATGAAGGCTCCTTCCCGGATGTGGTCAGATATATAAAACCTGACTACGTTGTAATTACCAATTTTTTCAGAGACCAGCTCGATAGATTCGGCGAAATTGAAAACACCGCCAAAATCGTGTATGAAGCACTTAAACCACTCAATACGACTTTGATTATGAATGCTGATGATCCAATGGTTTCTAAATTTAAGGATCTGGATAAAAGAAGTATTTATTACGGAGTTGAGAAATCAAAGTTCAGTACAATGGACCAGAGAGTAGTTGAATCAAGGTTTTGTCCAGTATGCNNTATGCAGTAGTTGTGGTTTTAAAAATCCAGAATATGACTATAAAATAACTTCAGTAAGGTACAGTGAAGATGCATATCATTTCAAGGTTGACAGTTCCAAGAATAAAACCTGTGATGTGGTCTTTGGATATGATGGAATTTACAATGTCTACAATTGCTGTGCAGCAATTGCTTTTTCTATTGAAGCAGGCTTAGATATGGAGAAGGTAGCCCAAAGAATTGAGAACTTCGAATATAAACTTGGAAGAATGGAAAATATTGAATTCGAGGATAAAATGGTTAAAATTGTTCTAGTCAAAAATCCTATAGGTCTTTCTGAAGTACTTAAAAGTATATCTAATGACAAGAGAAAAAAGTCAATTTTATTCATCCTAAATGATAATCCTGCAGATGGAACAGATGTTTCATGGATATGGGATGCTGATGTGGAGGTAATTCATAAAATAAGAAACCTCATGTCCATACACTGCTCAGGTATACGAGCCCAAGATATTGCCCTAAGAATCAAATACGCAGAATATAACGAAGAAATTGTAGAAATTGATTTCAATGTTGAAGATTCAATTGAAACTGTCCTAAGCGAAGACGTTGAAATTGNNACCAACTTACACAGCAGTTTTCCAGACCAGAGATATAGTCATGAGTCATCTGAATCATACAAATGCTCGTATTCCACGGTTTAGAGAGATTATTAAATCTAAGATAGGTAATTAAAGGAGAAAAAATTAAATGGAAATAAATATCTACCATATGTATCCTGACCTTCTAAATCTATATGGAGACATTGGTAATGTAACATGCCTTAAAAAGAGGTGTGAATGGCGTGGAATTGATGTGAACGTAGTTGATTTTTCACTTTCAAATGAAAGGAATATAAACGAAGCTGATATATTTTTCATGGGCGGGGGATCCGATAGAGGTCAGAGCATAGTTTACTCACATTTTTTAAAGTATAAAAAGGGTGTCAGTAATGCAATTGAGGATGGATCAGTTTTTCTTGCCATATGTGGAGGATATCAACTTTTAGGTGAAAGTTACATCGATGCGGAAGGTTTGGAAATTCCAGGTCTTGGTGTCTTTGATTATACCACCGAAAGTGAAGAGGGAAGGCTCATAGGAAATGTTATAATAGAAAATAAATTGGGATTGGAACCAAAAACCATTGTGGGCTTTGAGAATCATGGTGGAAGAACCTATCACGACTACGATGCATTGGGTTCTGTAATTGCCGGGAATGGAAACAATGGAAAAGATGGGTTGGAAGGTATGATATACAAAAATTGCATAGGCACTTATTTGCACGGTCCTATTCTCCCTAAAAATCCCCATTTAGCAGATCATATTATCTTATCGGCTTTAAAACAAAGATATGATGTTAAAGAACTGGAAAAACTCGATGATTATAGGGAATATGATGCCCATAATAAGGTACTGGAACTCTACGCCAGTGGAAAATAGGTCTAATAATATATTCTGATTTTACTTTACAACAATAATTTTATATTATTTTCATATCAATATAGGATTATAATTTGATAAGATTTATTAAATTTCTTTAAAAATGAGATTTAATATTCGAATCAATTATCCAACAAAATATACAAATATTATGTTGAATAAAATTATAGATCGGAGTTAATTTACAATATTGTTATTGTTATTAAAAGTTTTTTGAGGGGATGGTACTTCTGTCAAAGTATATAGTTGTTACAGGTGGTGTTGTAAGTTCAATTGGTAAGGGTATTACAGCAGCATCTATAGGGAGAATTTTAAGGTCTTATGGTGTTGATGTAACAGCGATCAAGATTGATCCATATTTAAAGTGGGATTCAGGAACATTGAACCCCTATCAACATGGTGAAGTTTTTGTTACTGAGGATGGTATGGAAACCGATCTTGATCTTGGACACTACGAACGTTTTCTCGATGTCAATTTATCGGGAGAATGTAATATAACAACGGGTAAGGTTTATTCTTCTGTTATAAACAAGGAAAGGAAAGGAAACTACCTTGGAGCATGTGTGCAAATAATTCCACATATCACCGATGAGATAAAGGCCATGGTAAGAAAAATGTCCGAAAAAACCCAGGCAGAAGTTGTTCTGGTTGAAGTTGG
>PMMY01000052.1 GCA_003162655.1 Methanobacterium sp.
CGCACAGAATATTCTCGATATATATTGAACTACGAGTTTCATCCCCAAACTCTCTGTTTAATAACCTAATATATCGGCAGTAACTCCTATTGGAGATGATAGCATTCATCTTATGATACACCTCCATTATTAGTCCTATGGTGGAAATGTAACACATATCATAATTTTTTTAAATTATCCTCCAAACTAGTAATTATGTTCTAATTAATATCATCTAAGTATATATTAATATTTACGATACTGTTTTATTGGTTATGAAATATACTTAAATTAATAGTAAACACTTTTTAAGAAAATAAAATATCAAATCATGTATATATTATTGCAAATGCATTATAACACCTAATTATGATGTATAAGCATTTAAGAATGATATTCCAACGATAAAAGAAAAGTCTCTAAATCTTAAGGGATATTTGTTTAATGCTCGTTATTAAAAAGTTAGGGAATATAATGAATTGAAAGAAGGAATAAACATTTATCAGTTAGAGTATTCACAAATATAAACCTGAGAAAGACAACTCGGAGGATTGTAAGAAATGACAGATTTTTACATAATGGTTAATGAATCAGAAAAAGAATTTATAGACCCCATGAGAGTTGGAAACTACTCAAGAGATCGTGAATTAGATTTTATAGAAAGTTCAACTATTTTTTGGTATCTGATGGGAGCACATGAGAAAGAGGAATCTGATAACGAAGAAACAGAATATCATAGTAGATGGAACGGTAAAAAAATTCGTTTAGTAGGTAAAGAAAATGACAAAGACCAATATGACGCAATAATAAATGACAACGATTACACAGACATCACAATCGAAGCACATAATGAAATTGATCAATAAAATATATGAACAAAGTAATATGCTTTAAATTAAATGGGGAAATCTAAATGGATGAAAACAACAAAAAGAAAATCTTAAAAATGTTATATGATGCAAAAAAGGAAAATCCCGAAAATCCAGTAGTATCTACCAAAGATTTAGAAGAAAAATTAAATATGGAAGATGCGGAGTTAGAATCATATATTCGAGATCTCAAATATAGAGGATATATAGAATACGGTGGTTCAGAAACTTTCGTGGGTCAGGACATTATGCTTACTCCTAAAGGAGAAAAAAATGTTTAATAATCAAACTTTTATTACCTATTAATAATGATCCTACTTTGAGGATTATAACAGAGTTTATGAATATTTACTCCAAATTCAAATAATTTAAGCAATGTTATGGTAATTTCCAGAATGTAGGTATTANNATGTTATGCTAATTTCCAGAAGGTAGGTATTACTGATAATTTTTATAGATAATTCTGATTTCATCTTCAAGAGAGATTTTTGAGGATTTTAAAGAATTCTTTATATTATTTTTCCGGATCAAAGTCATGATAAAAAAATTATGTTAATACTAAGAGTAGTTGATAAAAAAAGGATGGAGATGGGTAGATGGCAGAGTGCATAGTATGTAATGACGTGGGAGTAGTAGAAAGACATGGTAATTATTTTTGTGCTCTACATGGTAAATATCATATTTTAGACCCAAATAAATTAGAGACCATAATATTAATGAGATTTAAAGGTAAATCACCTAAAGAAATTGAAGAAAAATTAGATAAACTTCTATAAGTTAAGGGAGAATCATTAATGCCAAATATACGAGAAATAACATTACAAGAATTAACTTATTCGATTGCCATATTAAGAAAACAATATAACTTTAAACCCAGTGAAACAATTGGAAAATCAATTGATGAACTCGTAGAAGAACGTAGTAAGATATTGCATAGTATGGGGATAATTGGAAATGAGTAAACTGCATATTGATGATGGAACTATTGTGAAATTAAATGTGGAATATTAGTTTTAGTTTTCTTTTAGCTTTTTTTAGGTAGAAGAAGATCACAAATTTAAATTATATAAAGTAATAAAAACAGAATATTAGGTGGATATCACAATGAAATACGATAAATACTTATTTCTGATCTTTAATGGTTTTTAGCATGATTTATTAAATTATATCACTATATCGTCATTTGATAAATTAATCTTTAAATGTTAGTATTGTTTGTTATTGATTCAACTTGTTGGCTTAAAAGTTTGGCGAATTCTGGATATTTAGTCCTAAGATCTACCCGCTGATTATCATTTGATTTTATAGCTTCTATGGTACCATTAAAGTTTATTGTACTGATCTTTGATGTGTTGTTATTATATTCTGCATTTAGTAAAGCTTCATATAAATTAGTATAGGCTATCATTAAATCAGATTCATTACCTAACATTGTGGCATATTTTTTTTGTTGATCAGAGGTGGAATAATACATCATTTCACGAATATAATATTTTCTGGTGTTTTCAATGGTTTTTACTTCATCTAATTTGTTTAAGAAATCTGGATAATTTTCGTACCATTTAGAGATGTTAATACTTTTATTATTAGATGAGTTAGATACCTCTGTAAAGAGATCACTAGCTTTTTGACCATTATAGGCTTGTAATCTGTAGTCATCATAGTATTTGTAGTCTTTATAGTGAGCTAAAGCGAAGTATCCTGCTAATACTGCAACGATAATCACAACAACTATAAACACAATAAAGATTTTGTTCTTTTTTTCCAAATTTATCACCAAACACGATCAAACTTATTATTATGATATAAATATCACTTTATAAGATATAATGATTACTATATCAAATTAACCAAAACAGATATAAAAATGACTACAATTGGGATTTAGATAATAAATTATCAAATAAAAGAAACTTTTAAAGTTAGATCAAGTTATAGGAAAACAGTGACATTATTCAGGGGGAAAACATGGAATCTAAACTATATAAACGGGCATTGAGTTTATCCTATTTTACAATTGTATATAATATTGCTGAAGGAATATTATCAATTTTTGCAGGATTTATGGCAGGAAGTACATCCCTTCNNTCTTGGTTTTGGTTTGGATAGTGTAGTAGAATCATTTTCAGCTTCGGTTCTTGTGTGGAGATTTAGAAGAGGGAGAGAACTGCCCGATGATGAAGTGGAAAATTTAGAAAAAAAAGCATTGAGCTACATCGGGTTTACATTTTTAATATTAGGATTTTATGTGTTATATGAATCAGCAAGCAAACTTTACACAGGCGAGATTCCAAATCCCTCACTTTTAGGAATATTGATAGCGTTAGCTTCCATAATTGTTATGCCCATACTTTATTATATGAAATTAAAGACAGGAAGATCTTTAAACAGTGAAAGTTTAATAGCTGATTCAAAACAATCGCTTGCATGCATGTATTTATCAATTGCTCTTTTAATAGGACTTCTATTAAATTATATTTATGGGATATGGCAGGCTGACCTAATTGTAGGAATTATTATAGCAATATACTTGTTAAAAGAAGGATCTGAAATTTTAATATGAAAATATACGATTTTTAATTATGTATAATCATCTGATTATTTCAGTTATTAATCAGTTAATTGTTTTCTTTTAATGGATATTTGAATGAACTGATGTATGAAAACTATTACCATCCAGAATGCTCCAGTAAAATTGATAAGATAAACTCAAAGGGTGTTAATGATCCATTGTTCCAAAAATAATAGTACGCATAGATAGAAACGGAAGATAAAGTACCACCGCAGTGACAAGTCCTGCATTGTAACCTCTCAATCTTATAGAACCTCCTACATGGAACAGTACGTTTATGAATAAGAGAGCTGCAATGGACAGACTATAAACTAGGTTAGAAGAACCTACTATTACTGCTATAAAACAGAGTACAATGAACGTCATGTTTATGCTCACGAACTGAGATAAATCTGTGCCTGGCACAAATTGTTTCATCTGATCCACGAAACCTCCCATATATTCTTCTATAACGTGGATTATCGAAACTGTTAATATAGCCACAAATATCCATTCGGTAACTTTAAANNCAATGATATTATTTTTATATAATTAATATTATAAAATAATATTATCTAAACAAATTGTTAATTGAGATGAAATTGAAAATATTTTATATTTTAGCCTATCTTATGACTACTCTTTTGACTAGGCAGTTTTTTTGATGCAAAGATTTATATATTAACATAACGATCGTTATATACTATGGTGATCAAATGAAAGCAGTTATAGTACAACCATTTTATTTTGCCTGGATAGGGTACTTTGGAATGATAGATGCAGCAGACATCTTTGTTATCGCAGATGATGTCCAGTTTGTAAAGAAATCTTGGCAAAGAAGGAATAAAATAAAGAACACAGATAATAAGTCTAAATGGCTTTCAGTTCCTGTAAATAAGAATTTTGGTCAAATGATCAATGAAGTAAAAATAAATAACTCGATCAGTTACAAACAAAAATATAATACGATAAATTGGAAAGAAAAACATTGGAATCTAATATCTTCATCATATGCTAAGGCACCATATTTTGATGAATATAAAGATGATATTGAAGAAATATTTACCAGAGATTGGGTCTTTTTATCTGATCTAGATATATACGTAACCGAAAAAATTTCTGAATTACTGCGTCTCAAAATACCAAACTTCATTAAAAAATCAGATATGAAAGGACTAGAAGGCAGAAAAGTAGACTCAATACTGAATATTTGCGACTACATAGGTGCTGATGAATATATAAGTGGCCCAGCTGCAAAGGATTATATAGATTACAATGAATTTCAAAAATTTGAACAGGAA
>PMMY01000049.1 GCA_003162655.1 Methanobacterium sp.
TGGTATGGCATGGAACTGTTAGAGGTGATGATCCAAATATAAATCCCGGATGTGGATTTCCACTATATTTCCAAATATTGTCAAAAACATATGGAGTTATCCCTGCATATGTTTACACTACCTATGGACTGATCTTCCCATATATCAATAATCCTTACAAGAATTTTGAGTTATCCAATGCAACAAAACTACAAAAACTATACAATGAAGGCGAGTTAAACTTCGATTATACAGACATATCCTCAGGTAAACTACAAAACACAACTAACAATGTAACCGCTAATATAACGAAAAATTTACCTAACTATGAATANNAAATTCTCAAAAAAGTTTAAAAAAAATAATTGTTAAATTAATTTTAAATCTGGGGAAATAGATGAACAAAGGAGATTGGCGTAATATAAAGATTATAGCAGTTATAATAGCTATTTTTGCTGTTCTGTTGGCTGCAGGATTCTACCAGAATTCTGAAACTGTTCCAACTAACTGGAACTATAAACAATTAACAATGTTCAACCACTCAGAGAATAATTTTACCTTCACATATTCAGGGGATGATCAGGATGATAATGGAAATTTCTCTAAGATGATTAATAATATAAATTCAAATTATCCCAACCTTCTATTCAATATAAATGGTGGAGATTTAAGGTCAGATGCTATCTTAATGAGCAATTTTAAGAAGGATTATTTAATACCCGGAAAAGTTGCACATTTCAATAAACCAGTAATGTTTGTTATTGGGAATCACGAGCTTGTTTATGACCCAACAGGATCTAGATATAAATTTATATTCGGTTCACCAACTTACTACAATTTTACTGAAAATAACAGCTACTTTATCATCATCGATGATTCAAATAGAGAATCATTAAATAATACGCAGTTGACATGGTTGAATGAGCAATTAAATCTGAGTCAAAAATATAAATACAGATTTGTGTTCATGCACGTACCACTCTATACTCCAAATGGAGAAACAGAACGATCTATGGTCGCGACCGGTGCAGGTGGAGCAGATGCACTTCAATCTCTTTTTGATTCGTATAATGTAACCATGATATTTGCATCCCACATACACAGTTATTATACAGGAGTATGGGGCAAAACACCCTATATTATAAGTGGTGGGGCCGGAGGACCTCCTGAAAAAAATGACCAACCCAACTATCATTACATTGTGGTTAATGTCACAAATAAATTAGTAACCTACATCAAAGTAAATTATTAATAATTCCAAAATATTTAAAAGAATATTTACTTCTACTATTATATTTGAAAAATCAGGATATGCTATAATATTTTGAACAAAAAAAATAGGATAGAAGTAAAAAATTATGCATAACTGATTTATCTATGTTTTTTTTGGATCTACGATGTGAATGTTTGGATAATTCATTTGGGGTTAACGTATCTTTTACACCAGTGGTCATCGTTATTAAAATAAATTATTTTAATTTAAATGTTGAATTTTAATTGTTCAATCGAAGTTTTGTAAACATCATAACTTAGATAAAATATTTTATATATTATATTGATTGGAGATCAATAATGGAAAAAAATAAGAAAAAATTAAAGACTTTTAATGATTACAAAATGGGATACCCACTGGAAATACAACAGAGACTGGAAGAAATTCGACTGGCAGTAAAAAGTGTTGTTCCAGAAGCAAAAGAGANNAGCAGAAGAGACAATCGATTACGCAATGCCAACTTTTACTTTAAAAGGTAATCTGGTTCATTTTGCAGCTTTCAAAAATCATATTGGATTTTATCCTGCTAGTAAAACAGTGTTTGAAAAATTTAAAGATGAATTAAAAATTTATAAACAAAGTGGAAAAGGTACTGTTCAGTTTCCCTATGATAAACCTGTACCATTAGAGTTGATTAAGAAAATTGCCAAACTTCGGGCAATTGAGAATAACAAAAAAATTATAGATTCGCAACGGAGAAAACGTTTCCTACATGAAACAATCTATTAAACAAGCCCGCAAGCTTGCGATTCCACAATCAATTATTAGGAACATATTGAAAGTTATAGATATCGCTTAATGGTTATTTTATTAACTTAGTTTGTATATTTTATTCCATCAAAAAATGTCTCAAAAAATATTTTTCTTTCTTTGGTATTTGTCTGGATAATGTATTCAACTGTAAATGTAACGTGAGCTGAAAAAAACCTAGAAATGTATTTAGGAGGTAAATCTTTCAATATTTTATTTTTAATTCCATCTTCTATTAAATTTAATAATTTTTTTTCATAATCAGGGATTTTAAGTTTGGTATTTTTAATATTATATGGTGATGACTTAAATTGTATCATAAATTTATATTTATCGGGATTATTCACTCCCCATTCTACTCTTTCGAGCCAGAACTTTTTTAAAGATTCATAATCCACTGAAGATTCTATAAGGTCCAGAAAGCTTGTTAAACTTTCTTCTTGTATAGAGGTGCCTAATTCAATGATCAAATCTACCTTAGTTTCAAAATATAAATAGAGAGTCCCTGTTGCAACGCCTGCTTCTTTAGAAATTAGTGAAGTTGAGGTATTATCTATACCTTTTTCGTTAAATAGCTTCAAAGCTGATTCAAGAATTTTCTTTTTTTTATCTTCCACAACCATTTTTGACCACAATTTTTTTTAACGTTATTTCATTTTAATTTATTATTATAGTTAAAGTGTATTTTATAAAACTTTTAAATTTTGTATCTAATCTAGTTTTTTTGAAATATCGCTACGTTTTCTGAATCTTTTCGATATCCATGTTATTAAAGGCGGTAATGTTAGTATGACAAATTTGCCCATTCAT
>PMMY01000030.1 GCA_003162655.1 Methanobacterium sp.
GCATACTTCTTTGAGATAATCTCAGATTAAGAAATTTTAATAATTATTTAATATTCGGCCACTATTGTAAAAATTCATCATTTTAGTTGTTTCAGTTTTAGGATTGAAGTAAAAAAAATATTAATTAGTTAAAACAATTGTAATATATAAAGTATCGGAGGTGGAAAAAAATGGCAAACCCTATATTGGCCCTGATTATATCTTTCTTTTTGCCGGGTATTGGTACGGTGTACGCTGGAAATATAATGAAGGGAATAATAATTTTCATCATAGCAGTTATACTAGGAGCCCTAGCAACAATCTTTTTATTGGGAATCATTGCGTATATACTCTACATCATTGTTTGGCTTTACGGTATGTACGATGCTTACACAACTGCTAGTGCTACNNTTGAATTTTTTTTTATATAATATTTCTCCAAGAATCATACATTAAATAATTTAATGATTATTTTTGAATAATATTAAATGAGAAGTAAAAACAAGAGTCAATTAAATAGTCAAAACATATGTCAAACAGGTATAAAATAATAATTAGTGGAAGAGTTTAAAGCCATATTAATCAAGTCTACTTATTTGATGACATATTGACTAATCAGTCTATAAATATATTTTTGTTTAATAAATTTTTAGGTGTATACTTTGAATGAAAAAGAACAATCTATACTCGATGCATCGCTTAAATTATTTGTTGAACATGGATTTCACGGAACATCCACTGCACAAATTGCTAAAGAAGCTGGAGTGGCCACCGGAACTCTGTTCCACTACTTCAACAATAAAGAGGAATTGATCAACAGTCTTTACATTCACACCAAAGAAAGCTTATTGAAGGATATAAGTGGAAACTACGATGATAAAAAATCTTTTAAACAAAACATAAAAGAACTGTGGCTAAAATTCAATTGGTTCGGTATTAATAACTCATACATGTTTCAGTTCATACTTATCTTCCACACTTCTCCATACATAACCTCATTAACCAAAGAACACCTAGAAAATAGATATGATGAATTGGTTGAGTTTTATATGCAGGGCACTGAAAAGCATGAAATCAAAATGGTTTACAACGAGCTGCTTCAGGATTACTTTTGGGGTAGCATATATTCAACTGTAACCCATTTCCAGAAGTATCCCGAAAAATTAAATGAAAAAAATCTCAACATGGCATTCGAACTATTCTGGGATGGAATCAAAATAGGATAAACCTTTTAAAAATCATTAAACTAAACATCTACAATTTTAGGAAAAAGGGGACATAAAAAAAATGTTATATCGGAAAATAAAGAAAACCGGTGATGAATTATCTGTTTTAGGTTTTGGTGCAATGAGACTGCCTTCAAATAATGGTAGAACTGACGAAAAAAGGGCGATAGTACAGATAAGATACGCAATAGACCATGGTGTGAACTACATAGACACAGCAATGATGTATATGAACGAAACCCTAATTGGAGAGGCGCTTGAAGACGGTTACAGAGAAAGGGTTAAGATAGCAACCAAACTTCCTCCAATGTCAGTTAATAATGAAGAAGATCTTATGAACATTTTCAAGGTTCAACTCCAAAACTTCAACATCGACTATATAGACTACTACATGCTACACGGATTAAACAGAGCAAGTTGGGATAAGATGCTTGAATTCAATGCTCTTGAATTTCTAGACAATCTCAAAAAAACAGGAAAGATAATCAATGCAGGATTTTCCTTCCATGGTGACAAAGACACTTTCAAAGATATTATCGATAAATATGACTGGGATTTTTGCATGATTCAGTACAACTTCCTAGATGAAGAAAACCAGGCAGGAACAGAAGGCTTAAAATATGCTGCATCCAAGGGAATTGCTTTGATTGTTATGGAACCTTTTAGAGGGGGAAATTTAACAAGTAACGTGCCGTCTGAGATCCAAGCAATCTGGGACAATGCACAAGTAAAAAGAAGCCCTGCCGAATGGGCTTTAAGGTGGGTTTTAAACCATCCTGAAGTCACATGTGTTCTTTCAGGAATGAACAAAGAAGAACACATCAAAGAAAACCTTCGAATTGCGGATGAAGCACAGCCCAATTCACTCAAACCAGATGAACTAGAATTGATATGTAAAGTCAGGGATAAATACCGAGAATTAATGAAAACAGGATGTACAGGGTGTCGTTATTGTATGCCGTGTCCTTCCGGGGTTGATATAGCTCGATGTTTTGAAATGTACGATTCATTACAGATTTTCAATGTTAATAAAATACAAGCCCAGGTCATGTATGCTTTAGGACTGAGTGTAATTGGTGCGGATAAACCAGCATTCGCTTCTAAATGTATAAAGTGTGGAAAATGTGAAAAACACTGCCCGCAAGAATTACCCATCATGGAACTTCTGGACGATGTATCTGATGATATGGAGGGTATATTAACCAAGATCATGCCACCAATCTTTAAAACATTCATCNNAAATAAAATTATTCCTAAAAATAATTAACTTCAATCTTATAATTATTATTATGAAGATTAAATTAACCAGATAAACTTTACATTGGATTTTATGGTTTAAAATATTTAATCTTATACGATGAGTTACTATATCCCTGTAGGACTTAAACTAATTTTTAAATGATTTTGATATGGTAAACTCCCTATTTCATTAGTAATAAAAATAGACTTTAATCAAATTTTAATTTTAAATAGTTCTCATTTTTATTATAATATTTCTTTGTTTGTTACACAGAATTAAGTAACAATTTTATAA
>PMMY01000285.1 GCA_003162655.1 Methanobacterium sp.
TCAGCTTTAGATAAAAAGAAATGTTATTATTTTTTTTACATCAAAGAATTTCCCACCTACAGAATTCGAGATATCATTTTGAATTTGAAAATAATCACAAAATATTAATAATTGTATATATTATATGCTTAAAAGGGGTTAAGGATTTTAAATCTGCCCGTAAATATCATTTATTAAAGCAAATGAGCTATATAATTTCCTAAATGCAGGGTAATGTTAGCTTCAATAATTGCTGCAATAATTATTAAAACTATTGAAATCCCTAACAGTGCTATCGAATNNAATGATCACTTATAGGACTGTTGCTTCTTAACATATTAACAATTGCTATAGTGAGCCTGAATCCACCAGCACCTGCTATTATAAAGCCTGTAATTTCAAATATCCCATGTGGTACGGTGTAGATAATGTAGAGCGTTGGAGTTACATTTCCTATCGTACTGGCAATATGGTGGTTCGATGATAGATATCCTAAAAAAGATCCATAGATGAATCCGTTTAAAAATATGATAGCTGCTGTTATTATCCCTATTATTCCGCCAACATAAGTTAAAAATACACTGTATAAGTTATGTGTGAGTATTGTTAGAGTGCTTATCCCGTTTTGACGTACAAACATCCTGTCTGTTCTGATTATACTTAATAGAAAAGGTTCAATATTGCTGGGTAGGAAATATCCAATAAGAAGACCTATAAAAAGGGCTAAAAAATAAAAAGCTGCTGAAATAATTAAAAACTTCTTATTTCGATTGTAAAGACCTTTAAAGTAATCATTGTACTTTTGTACGCGATCACTTTCAGTAAATGTTATCCATGGCATTATTAATTTTCCCCAATTTTTGATCCATTTTTTTTATAAAATTATAATTTGAATAAATAGGTATGAATCATCCAATATACATGATATAATCGTATTGTTACATTTGTTTAAAAAGGCTCATTAATAAAACCAGCGAATCGATAGAAGTAAGTTTTCGTTTTGTTATATTAATAATACAAAAAAACTATTTAAAAAATTGGTAGCAATACATGGATGTAAAGAAAATAGTATGGGATGCTTTAAGATATCCACTTTCTGATTGGAAGAAAGTTTTGATATATGGATTTATAGGATTATTCACTACTACTGCAGTTTTTAGAGGTTTTATCACGTTAANNTACTACAGCGGTTTTTAGAGGTTTTTTAGCGTTAAATGGTCTTACTGATCCGTATTTAATAGCTTTTTTAGTTTTTATGGAGTTAATGGTTAGTATATATTTTACTGGTTACTTTTTACGAATAATAAAAACATCGCTTTTGGGAATGCAAAAACTTCCCCAATTCAATTCCATATTGGAAATGTTAAGCGATGGTGTTAAAGTATTCCTGGTTGGAATTGTATTCATGATCCCCATTATCCTGGTTATTATAGTTTTTACAGTATTATCTTCCACAGCTCTGCAAATTATTGTACATCAAGCATTACTTAATGGTTTCAATCTACAAAACTTAATCGGTGTTCTGATGAGTTTGGGGGTTGGGATTGGGTTTCTTTATGCGATGTTTTATATTATTGTAATATTACCCATATTTATCGTATCATTGGTAAATATGGCAAACAATAATGATAAACTCGTAGCTGCCTTTGAATTCAACGAGATATACAAAAAAATTGGGCACATAGGATGGGTTAATTTAATAATATGGTACTTATTAACTGGAATTATTTTTCTGAGTATACTTGGAGTTATAGGAACACTAATAATAGTTATTTTTAGTTTAATCAACAATATCGATGTTGGTGGATTGTTAATTTCAGTTGTTTTAATTCCCTATCTGTACATGTACTTTGCAAGATCAGCTGCTTTACTGTACCTGACATAATAAAAAAATGAAATGAATATTTTATTAATTTTTAGGATAGTTTATTCCATAATCTCTTTAACCTTTTTAAGAACTGCATTTCCAAGTTTGAGGTGTTCATTTACGTCGGGGTGCACACCATCAAGTTCACTAGCTACTATTATCTTTGAGGTGTCAAGAAATTCTAAGCTGTAATCATTTGCAATTTTAGCATAGTAATTAGGTAATTTCTGTGATTTATTGTATGAATTTCTAAATTCATCAGAGAATTTACTAGATTTGGTTATTTTAGGAGGAGCTAAGAGAAGAATTTTTGGTGCTGAGCCTTCCGGTCCTGTTCCACTTTTCTTGATAACTTCAACTAATACGGTAATTCCACGAGCTATTTCAGTTGCAGATAATGAAAATCTTTTCTTCAGATCGTTGGTACCAAGCATTAAAATGCAGAGATCAATTGGTCTATGACTATCAAGACAAGGTATTAGATAATTTAAACCATTTTTATATGCACCATTAACCGGATCATCCCACACCGTGGTTCTTCCCGGTAATCCCTCTTCTATTACCGAATAATCATTCCTTAATCCGTTTCCAAGTACACCGGTCCATCTTTCATTGGCATTCATTCTTTTTTCATCAGCAGGGTTCTTACCCCATGTAATTGAATCACCGTAGCAAAGCACTGTTTTTTTGGTCATGTATAATGATTTATTTATTGAATCTTAAACAATTTGTTCACCAAAAAAATAATTCTTAAATTAATAAAATTTATTTATTATGGTGAATAATAATGTAATAAGATGGAATACGTTGTTGAATAATTTGAAATAAATTAGAAATTTTCATGGGTTAGTTAAAAAGGAGTGATAAATATGTCAAGAGTGATATGGTTTGAAATACCAGCAGATGATCCTGGTAGAGCTGCAAAATTTTATGAAGAAGTGTTTGGATGGAAAGTAGAGAAATGGGATGGTCCATTTGACTACTGGTTGGTAACCACAGGAGAAGATGAAGAACCTGGCATTAATGGGGCCATAATGACCAAAGAAATGGGAGAAATGGT
>PMMY01000095.1 GCA_003162655.1 Methanobacterium sp.
GGCACAATGTACTAGCTGATATTATTGCTATTATTTAATTCTCTATACGGCTTTTCAGCATTAAGATAGATGGAAATAGGTATTCTTTTAATTTTAGAGTAATTTTATGGTCTTAATATTATAAGGATATTAAGGTTTTTGAAAGTAGAACTTTACATTGATTTAAACATCACTCAAACGAAGCTCTGAAAAAAGACTATCATTTACATCAATTATTTTGAAAATAACACCATAAACATATTCTAATGGTATTTCGAGCCCATCGTCCGTTTTTATATACTTTACTCCTGATTTGTGGAATACCTTATTAATTGTAAAGATTTTTAGGGGCATTTTTTGCAAATAACTGATTTTAGAGAACCAAAAAATTGATAGTGGGCAGGCTCGTGGTAATAATACCATATCTCCATTTTTCAAAGTTTTTGGATTTTCCTTTATCAGAAGAAAGTTTCCATTTTTCACTCCATGTGCCAAATCTTCTTCAACTTTTAAAATGATGAGTTTCTGGAAATTTGGAGATATATGATTAGCTCTCATTTTTTTTTCAAGTATTTTAGCAGCCAACACCTCAAGACAATCACTAGGTATTCCCCTTTCCTTCAAATGATCTTGAACTCCCATTTCAAAAGCACCTGAAAGACGAACCCAACTGTCCACTTCTCTACAAAACGCTTCAGAGCTATTGGTTCGCATTGGACACTTCCAGCAGTATTTCTCTTCAAGACCTTCTATAAGAGTCTTGTAATGCTTTTGTGATATTTTCCTAAATTCTTCGAGGTTATCGGATATTCCTGCCATGAAATCACCCAATCATGATACTTTATTTATCACAACTAATTAATTCATTTTTTTAAGGTCAATTATATTTTGAAAAGATAATTTATGAGGAATTAAATTCGAAGAAGTATTATCCTCATTTTTTAAGAGAATCTAAAAGACCCGATTTTCTTGCATAGTGGAACATGTAAAGCTGTACATAGCCTGCATAATTCCCGAACTTTTCCATACCAAACAAACGAGCTTTTGGAGGTTTTATTTCCTCTCCGTTAAAGTATAATTCTGATACAATGCGCCCAATCCAGACATCGACTGGGAATGAGTTTCTATATCCAAATCCATATAATAATATGCAGTCAGCGACTTTGGGACCTACTCCCGGCAGTTGGAGCAGCGAATCGAAAGCAGCATCGTAACTTTGTTTAGTTAGTTTATCGATATCAATTTGATTCCCAATCATTTCTGCTGCTTTTATGATGAACTTGGCCCTGTAACCAACTCCACAGCTTTTTAGGTTTTTTTCAAATATAAATTCCTTAGAAAGATGGTCTTCGCTGCGTTGCATTTCCTCAAGGTCATGTTCTGGCACGTTTCTAAGAGTTTCGGGAGAAGGAAATGTATAGAAGATTCCTGAATCAAATTTAAACTTTTCACCCCATTTCATTTTAATATCATTAATGGACCTATTCCAACGTATAATGGAGCAATTAGCAGAAGAAATTGAGGATATAATACATTCAAATGGATTATGAGCTTTGAATAGTCTTAATCCCTTGCAGAAGTCAATACTGGGTTCAAGTTTAGGATCTTTCCTTAAAAAATCGTATAGATCATTTAGATCATCATTTAAACCGAATATTTCCATTACAGATTCTCTGATAGAATCTTCTTCAACATCTTCACTTGATTCTGCAAAAATTTCCAAGGGAGATTCTAAATCATTGTACTCCTGTCTTATTTTAATAAGACATTGCTTTCCTTCAATTGCTACAAGCTCGAGAAAATAGTCATCTTTATGGAGCCATGCAGGTTGGGATGTCTGACCACTTTTGATGGTTAAATCGAGGTTTAATTGTCCTTTATATTCGTGAGAATCAATTTCAAATCGTGTCTTCATAATCCGTTATTATCATGTTTTTGGTTTATAAAATTCTGTTATTTCATACCGAAAATTTTGAGAAACTATTCAAATTTTTTTATTATTCTAATTTTCAAAATTTACCTAGATCTTTTTCAAAATTTAAATTGAATTTAATCCATTTCAACTTCATTCTCTTCAAATTTAAGCTTTTTCTTTTTAATCCAAACAAATCCTTTGTCCGGGGTGATTACAGCTACGTCAATAGGGCCTCCAACTCCTGGCATATCTCCAGGATCAGCATTTATTCCATCCGAGAATCTTTGCATTGCAGATGTTGTCTGAATCATCAAAGTACAGAAGTCAATTCCATCCTGTAATGTCATTGTCCCCCATTGGATTGCATATTCAAGACTTTTCAGCTCTTCAAATATTTGTGTCTCTCCTTGAATGAGCATAGCTTCTTTAGTATATTGAACATTGCCTATACGCCCATCAAATCCAAGAACAATTCTTGAGACCACATCACCCTGCCCTATCCATGAACTACCATATTCATTGTTCTTATCTTCGCTATCGCGTCTTTTTTGAATTTCACCAGGAATATAACATCCATAAACTTTATGTGATTTATCTTTATTGTATCCTGCAACTAAAAGTTCAATCATATCAACTCCAGCTAAACCTTCTTCTAATCCTCCTTGAGGATTTTTAAAGCTGAATGTAATGTTATACTGATTTTTTTCAATATTAAGCAGCTCACAACCCTTCATTTGTAAATCATTTTTAATATTTTCAATTGCCAAGTCCAACTGATCCTTCCAATGATACTTTTCATCGAACAGGTTGTGTAATTCTATGGCAACATCTTCAACATCCAGATCTTCGATCTTGGATCCTCTTTTGAATTCCTCTATAAATTTGCTCAGATTTTTGAGAACTCCATCTTCTTCCAAAAATGCAAGACCTGTTATTCCCACACCGATTCTGCTATTTATCTGGAAGAGTTTTAAAGCATTATCGCTTCCTATTCTGGCCATTCCCTTCAAGTTCCTGTAAGTCTGTCTGCTATCTGCAGCGAGAACAATTCCCTCGGGGGTTGTTGTGTTTATTACAAGTGACATGATCCATCTCCTTTAAAACATCAATAATCATAAACTGTTATTAATTATTCCTTTCTTTTTAATTAAATTCTCATGAAAAATACAAAATTTTTTTTAAAATGATGAAAATTTATTCAAAAAGTTATAAAAAAATAGAATGAGATCAGTTTCTAGAAATAATTAACAGAACGCTGAGAAGATGAAAATATAAATAAAAGTTAGAAATAATTTACAATGGATGTTTTTTGATTTTCCATAAAATAATACTCCAATTTTGA
>PMMY01000129.1 GCA_003162655.1 Methanobacterium sp.
AATTGGTCCACAGTCAGTACAAATAAATTATGCCCTAAAGGCTGGCATGTATCTACCGATGCAGAATGGACTGCATTAACCACCTATTTAGGAGGAGAAAGTGTCGCAGGAGGAAAACTCAGAGAAACTGGAATAACTCATTGGGAAAAACCCAATACCGGAGCAACTAACGAAAGTGGGTTTACAACACTTCCGGGTGGTTACCGTAACAANNTCAGCTACAGAAAATGTTCCAACAGCTTCCTGGTGCAGAACTATGGGCTGCTCCGGCAGTGATGTTCTCAGAATCTTTAGTTTAAAGAAGAATGGTTATTCAGTCCGTTGCATCAAGGATTAATTATCAGGGAACAGATATTCGGTTACTCTCTTTATTTTGCATTCATCTGGGTTAGATTGCAGGTAGATGGAGTTTAATTTATGATTGTATTTGGGTTAAACAAAATGTAAATTTGATCTGACACCTTGTCATTTAGATAATACAAATTTAAGTTCATATGAACTATATATCAAAATCATCATGTGTAATAATATTTTGTCTTTTAATTCCTGCAGGGCATGCCTGCAAGAAGGATAAGGTTCTGCTGCCAACAGTTACTACTTTTAGAATAACTGATATTTCTAATATCACTGCTATATCCGGAGGAAACGTGCTTAATGACGGAGGTTCATCTATAGTTTCAAAAGGTGTGTGCTGGAATATAACTGGTAATCCGACGATTACAGATAGCAAAACCAGTAATGGTACAGGAACCGGAAGTTATATTAGCGACTTAACCGCTCTGCAACCTGGAACTACATATTTTGTAAAATCTTATGCAGGGAACAATCTTGGAACTGCATACGGAAATGAATTAAGTTTTACAACAACTCAGTCAGCAATTGTCTCTGAATTCAGGATAAAGAATTTAGATCCACCTTCTGAAAGTTACATTATACGAGAAGGTAATTGCGGAGAAGCAGTATTATGGACAATATGTCAATACTTTGGAAAACAACTTTCACAACAAGAAATAAATTATATAGGGGGAAATCCGGGCCGGGGTTTGCATGGTGATGAGGTTATAAAGGTTCTTGATTCTCTTAAAATTCCATTTAATTTAAGGGAGAAAGCTGATTCATGGGAAAGCACAGTAGATACTCTTAAAAATATTATCATCAGAGGGAACCCAATTATAGTTGGTGTTAAAATCTATCCTGATCTTCATCCCGAATGGTATGCTGACCATTTTATTTTGTTTACAGGGACAAATACATTGTATAAAGTGTTTTATTACAACAGCATTTGCGATAGTTATTCGATTACTTATGAAGAATTGTGCGGGACTGGTAATGGCTATTCCCTGGTAAACAAATACAACCTTCTCTATGCTGTGGAAATATTATTGCCGCANNAGAATTTCAAATAGCTTTTATTTTACTGAAATCTCCTGAGACTGGTTCAAGTCTTAATTAATAATATTCCCTTTTAATAATGCTTCCCAATGGTCGGTTTGATCCTGAATATAAAGATCCGCACCCGTGGCAGAAAAAGTGAATGTGAACTTAAAAAGATTTATCCTGCAAAAATCATTGTAATAGATAATTAATTTGTCATTATCCCAGAATCCTTTAATGGCTAATGGCAATCCTAAAACACATTCCTTCGACATATTATATTGATTGTCTATACCAATCAGGTGTTCTTCTTTAGTACCATCCAAAAAATTAATGATGAAATAATAATGCTTATCTCTTTGTTCAAACCGAATATCATTCAGTTTCAGTTCATTCCTTTCAAAATGATAACTTTTATTCAAATTATTAATTGAGAAGTTATCTTTACTGATAGCTGTATTTTTTGCATCGGGATATTGCAGAGTATTAATCAGGTTCTCTAACTGAGTACTGTAGTTTTTGTCTTTTTCAAAGGAGTTAATTGATTCAAGTACAAGATTATCAATATCGCCTGCTTCAAATCCTCCACCTGTTGTTGCAATTACCATATTTCTCTCTTTGAANNGGGAAAATAAACAACCTCTGACCTCCTCTTCCTACGGCCTGTATTTCATCAGGGTTTTCACTATCCAGCCACCATCCGTAGCCATAGGATTCAGTTTTCTGTACTTTATAAAGCGGTTTAATTTTTTCAAGCCATTCTTTTGAAATAAGCTGTTTGTCATTCCATTTTCCATCATTTAATATTAAACATCCGATCTTTGCCATATCATTTACTGAAAAATACAGATCGCCCCATCCGTGATTTACTCCCTGGTTATTTTTAAGCCAGAACGTATCCCCAAAATTCAGAGATTGAAAAAGGAATTTTTTTGCAAAATCAAGACTTGTCATTTTGGTAGTTCTTTGAAGAATTTCTGCNNCTGATGACATATTCAGCAAATCTTTTATTTTTAGTGTTTTCAGAGTATCGTTTTTTACTGTAATCTCAGGGAAGTAAGTATAAACCAACTGATCCTCATTTTTAATAAAACCTTTATCTATTGCAATACCAATTAACAATGAGGTGACACTTTTAGTAACAGAGGCTAAATCGTGGACATAGTTTTTCCGGAAGGGATAAAAATATGCATCTGCCANNGCCCTGGCCATAACTTAAGGGCAGGATGGTTAGGAGATAAAATACTAAGAAATACTTTCTCATTTGTGGAGTTTCAAGGTTGCCAATTGCTAAATTGCATCTTCTGCACTGATTTATAATATCCTATAAATCAAATGTAGGAATAAAATAGAAAAATTTCTTTGACTATTTANNAAATAGATGTTCGGGTTGCTCTCTTCATATTGCATTGCAGAAAGCATGTGTCTCGTATAAGTTAGTTACAAGTCAATTCTGTCTGTATCTCAAGAATCTCTAATATCAAGTGGTCGATTACATCCATCAAAGCAAACTGCAGGGCCAAACCCTCCATTATTCTGTACAGTTAGGTTATCTTTTAATAAACTATATGTCAGTATAATCATTATGCAACATTAAGGCCCGGGATTTTGGGAATGGTAAAATAAAGTTGCTTAT
>PMMY01000096.1 GCA_003162655.1 Methanobacterium sp.
ATAGGGTAGAATCCCCTATGTTCCGATTAGATTTATTTAAAATTAAAAGTTTTGCATATGCTAATATTGCCGGTTTATTAGGTTCCTTAGGAAGGGGCGGTATGATGTTCATGCTGATATTATTACTGCAGGGTATATGGCTCCCGCTTCATGGTTACAGTTACGCATCTACTCCTTTCTGGGCAGGTATTTACATGTTACCATTAACTGCAGGAATAATTATCATGGGGCCTCTTTCAGGCGTATTATCTGATATTTATGGTCCACGATGGATAGCTACCGGTGGAATGGTAATTGTAACCTTATCCTTCCTATTGTTTGCGGCTCTTCCAATTAATTTCAGTTTCTATGAATTTGCTTTAGCAGAGTTTATGATGGGGGTTGGAAGTGGGATGTTCGGCACACCGAACACTGCTTCAATAATGAATTCAGTACCCGCGGAAGATAGGGGAGTTGCCTCGGGGATGATATCAACAATGAGGAATACAGCAGGTATAGCCAGTATGGCCATATTCTTTACCATAGTAATAGTGGGAATAACACAAAGGTTTCCAGATGCTATGACTTCATCACTTCTCAGTATCGGTGCTGTAAACTTAGCTCCGGTCTTAAGTAACATTCCACCGACAGCTGCTTTATTTTCGGCGTTCTTAGGTTACAATCCAGTAAATGCCATATTAAGTAACTTACCAGCAACCTTTGTAGCCCATATTCCACAATCAACATTAACATCATTAACAGGTACTACGTGGTTCCCATCAACCCTGGCCAACGCATTTATACCCTCACTTAGAACATCGTTCTACATTGGAGCAATATTATCAGCTATAGGGGCCATATTATCGGCTCTTAGAGGGGAGAAATATATACACGAACACGAAGAAATTAAAATCGAACCTAAAACAGAGTTGAAACCACAAGAAGAACAATAATATTCTGATGGTCATAGGAGTTGGACAATGAAAATAGCAGATGGAATAGAAATGCTGAAATTACCAATGAATATTATGGGAATGGAGAGAATAATCTACCCAACTCTCATATTTGATAATGATACAGTTATCCTAGTTGATGCTGGAGTAACAAACAGTTTACCGGAAATTAAAAGGGCAATGGAAGATACAGGTGTGCCATTTGATAGACTCAATAAAATTATTGTTACACATCAAGACATTGATCATATTGGAGGCATAAAACCCATCATAGATGAATTACCCGTTGTTGAAGTACTTGCTCATGAAGAGGATAAACCTTACATTCAAGGTGAAAAAAAGATTATAAGATTAAACTCAAACTTCATGGAGCGTATAAATGCTTTACCCGAAGATGAGAGGGAAAAAATTATAGATATGTTCGAAAATGCCCATGTAAAAGTTAACAAAACTATAACCGATGGCGAAGAGCTGGATTACTGTGGAGGAATTATTGTAATCCACACACCAGGACACACACCAGGACATATATGCCTTTACCATAAAAAATCTAAAACTCTCATTGTAGGTGACGCCATGAACGTGGTTGAAGGACAACTTATTGGACCTAACAAACTTTCTATGAATGATGAAGAGGAGGAACTAGCTATAAATTCACTTAAAAAGTTTGAAAAATATGATATTAAAAATATTATCAGTTACCACGGAGGCCTATTCAACGATAATCCCAATCAAAGAATTAAAGAGTTATATTAAGAGGAACTGAATGATTGATCTTAATCTGATTTTTCTTCCCCTATTCGGGTTTCTGATAGGCTTATTAGTGTCTATGTTAGGCGGAGGAGGAGGGGGGCTGTTTGTACCGGTTTTGACACTTATTTTTGGTATCCCAACACAGGTGGCTGTTGCAACATCTTTAGCATCAGTGCTTCCCACCACTGCATTAGGCGCTTTAAGTCATTATCGGCAGGGCAATGTAGATATACGTACGGGCTTGATTTTAGGAATCGGAGGAATAGTGGGAACAGTAATTGGAGCTTATATAGCCAATTTACTTCCTTCAATCATTTTAAGGAAGCTTCTCGGTGTTTTTATGTTGATAATGCTATATCCAATGATACGCAGTGCTCTGAAAAGACGTATAAAGACAGATGAAAGTAAAAATGGGGAAAAGAGTAAAACAGTATCATTACACTTGACAGGACCTAAAAGGATAATAGCCTCTTTTTTTGGAGTTGCATCCGGACTACTGGCTGGGGTTTTTGGAATAAGTGGAACACCACCTGTTACTATAGGACTTTATAGTTTAGGTCTGCCAGCTATAATGGTTGTGGGTACGTCTGTATTTGTTCTTATATTTAACTCTGCTGCTGGTATAGGAGGTTATTACATCTTAGGAAGGTTAGATCTGACTTTAATAATTCTTCTTGGAGGAGGGTCAGCCATAGGTGCATTTTTAGGACCTATACTCCTTAAAAGAATTAATCCAATAACAATTGAAAAGATATATGCTCCTTTGCTCGTCTCCATAAGTCTTATTTTTGGCCTTGCATTGATACTGGCATAAATAATATTCAATAAAAAAATTGAAGGCGATTTTTTGGAATATAAATGGACAGCAATGTCAAATACATTCATAGCCACTTTAATGGGAACTATAAATACATTCATTATTCTAATTGCTCTTCCAGCTATTTTTAATGGTATCCATATAGATCCATTGAATTCATTTCAATATTTATTATGGATATTAATGGGTTATGGATTAGTTACAGCAACCTTACTTTTAAGTTTTGGAAGGCTTTCAGATATGTATGGAAGAGTAAAGTTGTTCCGATTGGGTTTTTTAATATTTACAATAGGATCTTTCCTGCTATACTTAACACCATCCACTGGAGACGCTGGTGCTATAGAAATTATTATTTTCAGACTAATTCAAGGAGTAGGTGCAGCATTTTTCCTGTCGAACAGTGCTGCCATTCTTACCGATGCTTTCCCGCCCAGTGAGCGGGGAAAAGCATTAGGTATAAATATTGTTGCTGCGATTGCTGGAAATTTTTTAGGTTTAGTTATAGGAGGTGTGCTGGCTATATATGATTGGAGGTATGTTTTTCTAATCAGTGTACCATTTGGACTTATTGGAACTATATGGTCATTTAAACTTAAAGAACTGTCCATCAAAGCCACAAAAACTAAAATTGATATATGGGGAAACCTTACTTTTGTTTTGGGGATAACTCTCCTACTTGTAGGTGTAACATATGGATTGATCCCGTATGGTAATAGCCCCATGGGATGGAACAACCCATGGGTAATATTCTCCTTGTT
>PMMY01000224.1 GCA_003162655.1 Methanobacterium sp.
AATTTGAAATTCAATATTCTTTATTGGTTTATAAATTCTAATTAAAGGTCAAATTTAAATAGAAAAAAAATTAATTGATATAATGTTGCTTTAATTCTTGTTTTTTAATATTTTGGAATGAAAAAATTCAAGAATAGGCCCTGGTAGTGTAGCGGATATCACGTAGGATTGCGGATCCTATCACCCGGGTTCGAGTCCCGGTCAGGGCATTATTTATTTTATATTTATACCAAATTTTCGTATATTCTTTATTTTATAAACGTTGAATATGGTTATGCAAACTTGCAGCTAGAATTTAATCCTCTTCTTAAATAACTGAAATCCTTATTTTTATTTAACACAATACTTCTATTCCATCTTTTGTCAGTTTTAGGATAATCCTCTCTGTAATGAGCTCCTCTGCTTTCACGCCTTAGAAGTGCAGATTGTGTAACGAGAGATGCAATAGTTAGCATGTTTTCAATTTCAAGTGCATCTAGAAGATTTTTATTGAACCCAGAACCTTCTGGGACGTTCATATCCAAAGATTTCAATTTAAGTTCTTCAATTTTATTTAATGCAATTTTAAGACCTTTTTCGTTTCTTATTATTGCAACGTTTTCCCACATAGTCTCCATTAGCTCTGTTTTTATTTCATGAGGATAAATATCACCATTCTTAAAGATATTACGAATTCTCTCCTCTTCTAAGTTAATATGAGCTTCGTTGAACTCAAATTTATTTGATAGGGCATTTTTAGCTGCAGACTCTCCTGCACGTTTTCCAAAGACTTGTGTGTCTGCCAGTGCATTTCCACCCAATCGATTAGCACCGTGTATCCCCCCTGAAGCTTCACCAACAGAGTATAGATTACCAACGGTGGTTTCACATCCTGGTTTGATCCTTGATCCGCCCATGAAATGGTGTGCTGTTGGTGCAACCTCCATTGGTTCCTCTCTAATATCGACTCCCACATCCATAAATTGAAGTAACATTGTTTCTAGCTTCTCTTCAATAATCTCATGAGGAAGATGAGTTACGTCTAGATAAACGCCACCATTGGCTGTGCCCCTACCTTCTCTGATCTCGTTGTATATTGCTCGTGATACAACGTCGCGAGTAGCAAGTTCTCCTCTTTCATCATATCTAGTCATAAATCTTTCCATATTAACATTGAAGAGTTTTCCACCTTCACCACGTACAGCTTCGGTTACCAGAACTCCTTTTCGCGACTCAGGATATAACATTCCTGTAGGGTGAAATTGAATCTGTTCCATGTCAATTAGATCAGCTCCTGCATTGTATGCTAAACAGTATCCATCTCCTGTTTTCTGCATTGCATTTGATGTGACTGGATAAAGCCATCCTGCTCCACCAGTTGCAATTATGGTTGATTTGGCCTTGAAAATTATGATATTTGAATTCCTTAGTGATACACCACACACACCGATCACTCGTTTATTCCCATTATCCATTATGAGGGAAGTTACCATTATCTCATCGTAAGTCTCAATTTTTTGCCGAATTACTTCTTCTTTGAGGGCCATCATCATTTCATGGCCTGTTCTGTCACCTTGGAAGCATGTTCTTCTGAAACTTTGACCACCAAAAGGTCGTTGATTCAATTTTCCTGAATCTTGTCTGTCAAATATAGCACCGTAGCTTTCAAGTTCAATCAATCGGTCTTTAGCTTCGTTAACTAGTATCTTCACTAGTTTTATATCGTTTAAGTATGCTCCGCCTTTCATTGTGTCCTGAAAATGGGTTTCAACACTGTCATCAGCATCAACATAACCAAATGCCGCATTGTAACCTCCTTCAGCCAGGGTTGTACATCCTGATTTAAATGATAAACCCTTTGAAACTATTATAACGTTCAGATTATATTTTCGAGCTTCTATTGCTGCCCTGCATCCTGCCCCGCCGGATCCTATGACAAGTACATCACATTCTTGTATCTCTCTTTCCATGATATGGGATTATACTTTGATATTTATTATTTGTTCTGTTGGTATGAAGTATAAAATAAATATAAAAAGGATCAACACAAAATTCTATTGTATTAACAATCATTAATTACACACATAATCATCATGGGGGCATTAATCTGAAAAAAAAAGAAATAGTTAAGCTTGCAAGAAAGGATTTTGAAAAAGCATGGGTTGAAACCGCCCACACACTTAAAAAACCCCATCACGATAATGAATACCCAAGAATACATTTTAATCCCGGACAATCACATATGCTTTATGATACTATTTGGGAGATTAGAAAAGCATACTTAAATCTGGGATTCAATGAAACAGTAAATCCCCTATTTGTTGATGAGGATGATATTTACAAACAATTCGGACCGGAAGCAGCAGCAGTATTGGATCGGTGCTTCTACCTTGCAGGTCTTCCAAGGCCAGATATAGGTATTGGAATGGATAAAATAGAGGTTATTGAAGAAGTTGGAGTCCCACTTAACGAAGATAAAATTCAGGCACTTCAAGATATCTTCAGAAGCTACAAAAAAGGAGATGAAAGTGGAGATGATCTTGTACACGATGTCTCATTAGCCCTGGAAGTTGAAGACAGCCTTGGATTGAGGATAATTGAAAATGTTTTTCCAGAACTTCGTGAACTTAAACCGGTTCCAGGCAGGACAACACTAAGATCTCATATGACCTCAGGCTGGTTTTTAACTCTCCAATCACTACATAATAAGAGTAAACTTCCAATAAAACTGTTCTCAATTGACAGATGTTTCAGAAGGGAACAACGTGAGGATTTGAGCCATCTCATGACTTACCACTCTGCTTCTTGTGTATGGGCAGATAACGATATGAGTATTGATAAGGGAATGGCTGTTTCAGAGAGTGTTCTTGAACACTTCGGATTTGAAAAGTTCAAGTTTGTTCCCGACGATAAAAGGTCCAAATACTACATACCCGGCACACAGACAGAGGTTTACGGTTATCATCCCAAACTCAAGGATTGGGTCGAAGTCGCAACTTTCGGAATTTATTCCCCCATAGCTCTATCGCGTTATGGGATAGACAAGGAAGTTATGAACCTTGGTATCGGTGCCGAAAGGATTGCAATGATATTACATAATCAAGGCGATGTTAGGGAAATGGTTTATCCCCAAACATATGGAAAGTGGCATTTATCAGATAGAGAACTTGCAACCATGCTCCGCATTAACTATTACCCATTCAGCATTGAAGGAAGAAATTTAATGGATAGTTTGCTAACTGAGAGTAGAGAAAATGGCAATACACCTAGTCCATGTGAATTTATAGCATTTGAAAGAGAATTATTGGGAAAAAATATTAGGGTTAAAGTTGTTGAACCTGAAGAGGGTACCAGACTCCTCGGTCCTGCAGCATGGAACATGATATACATTTCTGATGGCAACATTGTTGGGGTGCCTGAAAAGGATGTAAGCGATGAACTATCAATAAAAGCAGTTGAAAATGGAATTCCAACAGGAATATCTTATATGGATGGGGTAACTGCCTATGCATCATATAAAATAGAGGAGATGATTGTTAGCGGTGCCCCAAAAATTAGTTTAAGGACTACACTATCCAAATCATTGTCGGATGTAAATTTAAAACTCGATAAAGTGGCATTAAACTATATTACAGGGAATAATAAGGTTATAGATCTTAGAGGGCCTGTTTTCTGTACAATAACTTGTGAAATTTTGGATTAATCCATAACTAATTAACAATTATTTCATCTCTCATTTTTTCAAGAATTTCTGGCAAAAAGGTTATTTGTAGGAATACAATATAGATGGTAATATTCTACAAAACAGATATTTCATGGAAAACCTTTCTGAGGTTATAATGGTTTAAAATAAAACTTAAATATTGTGATAAGTTAAATAGTGATCTAAATGGAAATAACTGGAAGAATAATTTCTGGAATGGGTAAAGGCACTTATTTCATGTCTCAAGATATATATGTAAAACAGTTCCAGGAAAAACTCCATTTTAAACCATTTGTAGGAACTCTTAACATAAAGTTAGATGAAAATTGTAAGAACACAATAATTAAAATTCCTAATGAAAAATTTGGATTAATTCATGGAAAAAATAAATTCGGTGATGTTAAGTTTATAAAAGCTGTTTTAAACCACGAAGTAGGGGGAGCTCTTATTTTTCCTGCTAAAACTAAGCATACTGAAGATGTTCTAGAATTCATTTCGAATAAAAATCTCAGAAAATCCTTAAAACTTAACGATGGAGATTTAGTGTCGGTTAATATTGATGAGTAGATTTTGATGAATTCTAGATTTTTAATATAAATTTAATGAAGAAATTTTACAAAATTACACGAGTGATTTACCTATGATACAAGAAGCGTTGAAAGCCCTTAAGAATGGAAAAATTGTTTTAGTCTTTGATAGTGATAACAGGGAACGTGAAACTGATATGATAGTTGCAGCAGAGTTCATGACCTCACAACATATGACACAAATTAGAAACGATGCAGGAGGACTTTTCTGCATACCACTTTCATCTGAAAACTCAGATGCGCTAGGAGTACCGTTCATGACAGATATAATGGAAATTGCAAGCTCAAAATATCCAGTTCTTAAACAACTGAGTCCTAATGACATTCCTTATGATGAAAAATCTGCTTTTTCGATTACAGTTAATCACAGGAAAACGTTTACAGGAATAACCGATAATGACCGGGCATGTACAATAAAAGAACTTGCATTACTCTGTAAAAATGGTAAACACAGAAAATTTGGGAAATATTTCCGAGCGCCAGGACATGTTACTCTGCTTAGGGCCGCTGAGGGTCATGTACTCAGCAGAAAAGGACATACTGAAATGAGCATAGCTTTAATGGAAATGGCTGGACTTACTGAAGTAGCAGTATGTTGTGAAATGATGGATGATAAAACTGGAGGTTCTCTGCCCACAAAAGATGCAAAAAAATATGCTGAAGAACATAATTTAGTGTTTATAGGTGGTGCGGATCTCATAAAGGCTTACAATGAATATAAAAAGAATGAATAATCCATTATTTTTCTATTTTCTATAAATTGATTTTTTTATGAAAAATGATCTAAAATATCTTTAAATGTGTTATAATCATTAAATTTGGGTTCTACTGCTAATTTTAATAATTTATCTGTATCTAAATAATTTTCTACTGTTTTCATGGCATTTAAGCAGAAATCTTCAAGTTTAATTTCTACTTCAGGGATGTTTCCCCTCTCTGTAAGATCGATCTTAGGTATAAATGTTAAAAAATCTGTTTTTGCCCTACGTTTAATAAATTTTGAGGTTGATTCCCCTATTTCCTTATCGTAAACTTTGTTTAAAATGATACCTGCCGTGTTAATGCCCAATTGGTTCATCATTTCTACGTGGGCAACTACATCTAATGCTGCTGTTTCAATACCTCCTTTATTACATGGAGAAATCATTATTACTGGGATATTTGCAGACATTGCTATTTCTGCTGAAGAAAATGGAATCTTTTTGTTTAACATCCCTGTAAAAACACTCATAACACCTTCAATAATTACAATATCATAATTATTTTCTTTAATATCTTCCAGAACTTGTTTAAAATCCTTCCATCCTAAGCCTCCAATTTTTATAGATGAAAATTTCTCCATCTTCTCCTTGTTTAGGTATAGGGATGGAACTATATCCCTTGTATCTGGACCTACCTTGAGCACCCCAACCTTGTATCCCTGTTTCCTAAGAACACCAACTATACCCGTCGTGATGAATGTTTTACCAGAATCTGATCCTGTACTCGCCATCATAATGATCCGGGTACCGATTGAATCATTAACATTTTTTGTGAGATTAGTTTTGTCAACAGTTATTCCAGTTCCAACACCAATTTCTGTTTTAATATAGTTTAAAAGTGTTTTATTTGCTTCTTTAATCCTTGATAAATCCTTTTCGTCTGCATTTATAAATTCAATTATGTTATTTACCAATTCTGGATTTTCATCAAGTGCCCCATGTACCATAACACCAACAACGTTGCCTTCATCGTTTCGAACTCCTGAAAGTATTTCTCGTGGATCATTGGTGTAGTCTGTCCTTTTTACAAGAGATGTTAGAACAGGTTTTGCATCCCCGGCTATTCTACCGTAGGTGTGACAGTGAAATCCTGTTAAATTCTTCCCAACCAACCCCTCTGTTAAAAAAGAATGGTCAACTATCTTAGCTTCAACTCGATCAGTGCCTATCATAGGACTGAAAGAAACATCCAGAAGGCCTAGACCTTTTTTTTCGATCGGACATGGACTTTTTCTTCCTATATCTGTTTGATTTGCTAATAATTGAAATCCAGAACACATGCCCAAAATAAATTTACCTTCACTTGCTATCTTCAAGATCTCCTTTTTCAGATCTCCACAAACACTCTGGGATTCTATAATACTTCCTCCCGGGATTATCAGACCGTCTAGTTCATTATGAGCTTTAAATCCATTTACCATTCCATTATTTTTGACAAGATGTGTGGGAAGATGTCCAAAATCTTCAAAAGCAGGTAAAGTGCCTTTAACATAGAGAAATCCTATTTTTTTCATTTTGATCCTGATATTTGATGTGTTTAATTGAATCTATACTTTTCCGATTATAAGAAAAAATAATTCCGGATACTCAAATTTCTATTCTAATGTAGCCATTATATCTAGTATTTTGGTATCATCCCTGACCTTGGCCTGAATTTGTAGACCTACAGGAACTCCCCCCACATCGCCTACAGGTGTGCTTGCAGCGGGTATTCCTGCTAGATTGGCTATAACCGTCAGAACATCATATGAATACATATCCATAGGTTCAAGTGAAGTACCAATTTTGTGTGGTAATTTCGGTACTGTAGGGCCAACTATTACATCCACTCCATTGAGGAGTTTGGTTACCTCTTTTTTTATTAAAGATCTCGCTTGAAGTGCTTTTTTGTAATATTTACCGCTAAATTCCTTTTGACTTATGTAAGAGCCCATATGAATCCTTCTAAGTACCTCTTCGCCGCAGACATCTTCGATCCTATATCCATATTTTCTTCCATCATACTTTCGTGTAGCTGAAAAGAACTCAACGTAGTTTATGAGGTAATAGGTAGGTAAGCATAAATCTATATAATCAAAACTTAATTCGACTACTTCGGCACCCATCTCACTCATTTTATCAATGGTTTCTTCTATTATATTGACTATCTTATCATCCGATACATCGAAGAACTGTTTTACTACACCCAGCTTCATCCCTTTCAATGAATCAGATCCTTTTAATGAGTTTACAAAACTTGGAAGATTCCAATCCATGGAGGTACACTCTGTTTCATCGAAACCACCAATAACATCAAGCATTAGTGCGGATCCACCAGAATCCTTCGAAAATGGACCTATCTGATCAAAGCTCATTGCCAGATCCAAAAGCCCCTGTCTCGAAACAAGACCATATGTAGGTTTAAATCCCATCACACCACAGTGTGAAGCGGGGTTTCTTATGGAACCGCCTGTATCTGATCCTATGCTTAAGTCGCACATTTCAGATGCTACTGCTACTGCACTCCCACCACTTGAACCTCCGGAGATTCTACCCATGGCTGCAGGGTTTTCGGTATGACCGAGGTAGGATGTTTCTGTTGAACTTCCCGCAGCAAATTCATCCATATTGGTCATTCCTATAATAATACCGTCCTCTTTTTTTATCCTTTTTATAACAGTAGCGTCATAGCTTCCAAGGTAATTCTCAAGAGTTTTTGATGCAGCTGTTATGTGGAAATCCGCTACATTTATGTTGCTTTTAACACCTACAACCATACCTGCAAGTTTTCCTACTTTTTCACCATTTTTTATCCTGGAATCTATATCTTCAGCACATTCTAGAGCTGAATTTTTATCCACCTCTAAAAATGCATTATAAATATCATTTTTCTTTTCAATGTTCTTGCAGAACATTTCAAGGTTGTCTAATGCTGTAATTTCATGATTTTTAATTAATTCAGACTTATCCAATAATTTCATTGTCACACCTGTAGTATTTTGGATGAATATAATTATAAGTGCTTTCGACTTATGATTAATTCTTTTTTGTTTTTAATCTACTTCAATATTATAATTTTTGATCAACATAAATAATCATAACCATTATTAAAAAAAATATAATAAATTTGTGAATACAATTGTTAGATGTAAGTTTAAATAGATTTTGAGGTGAATAATACATGGAATTTTTAGATTTGATTCAAAAGAGATATAGTGTGCGTAAATATAAATCTGAATCTGTAGAAGAAGAAAAACTAAAATTAATACTTGAAGCTGCACGTTTAGCACCTACAGCGCATAATCAGCAGCCTTTTAAGTTGATAGTTATAAAAACTAAAGGTAACGAAGAAAATTTGAAGCGTATATACCCTGCAAGTTTTTTTGTAGAAGCTCCCCTAATCATCTGTGCCTGTGCAATACCTGAAGAAGGATGGACACGTGATGACGGTAAAAATTACACTGAAGTAGACACATCCATTGCCATGGACCACTTGATTCTAGCAGCCACTAATCTTGGATTGGGAACCTGCTGGATAGGAAAATTTAACCTTAAAGCAGCACGGGAAATATTGGATATTCCAAAAAATGTATTACCACTAATATTTACTCCTTTAGGGTATCCTGATGATAAACCAAGACCAAAGACAAGAAAAAAAATAAATGAAATTGTAAGATATGAAAAATGGCAATAAAGAAACAAATACTTACTTTTCATACCAAATACTTTTATTGAAAATTAACAATGTAATCATCTATTCTCATAATTTAAATTGGAAGTGTTGATTGTATTGGTAGTTTCTTTTTAGATACTGCAACTTTTTTATTAGGACTTTTGATAGTGTCATATAATGATGCATCAAGATAGCACTGCAATGGTTCATATTTTAATAATGAATCTATATTCACATCTAAGATGTGTACTATCTCAAGAATTTTAGGCCAATATCCAATTAACTTCCATTCTTCACTTCTATCAAAATATAAATCTATCCTATTAATATAGTCTATCTGCTCTTGCATAGAAGTGTAAAACCGATTAAATTCATCCCGAGTAAATACAACGACTTCCTCATGTTCCTGGAACATTTCAGG
>PMMY01000292.1 GCA_003162655.1 Methanobacterium sp.
GTATAGTAGACGAGCTTCAGAAATCAGGAATAGGATGTGTTGGACCAACCATGGCAGCAGCCAGAATAGAAACTGACAAAGCATTTATGAGGGACCTTTTTGAGACTCACAATATTGATGGATCCATTGTTTACAAAGTATTTGATAATATTAAAGATACATCAGATTTTATTGATGAATTTGGCCAGGATGTAGTTGTTAAGCCAGTGGGACTCACAGGTGGAAAAGGGGTTAAAATCGTTGGAGAACATCTTGAAGATGGAGAAGCAGCTAAAAAATATGTCAAAGAGATAATTGAAAACAAAATCAGTGGGTACAGCCAGGTAGTAATTGAAGAAAAATTAATTGGGGAAGAATTCACTGTACAAGCTTTTGTAGATGGTGATAAAATTGTGCCAATGCCGGCTGCACAGGATCATCCACATGCTTATGAAGGAGATCAAGGACCAATAACAGGAGGAATGGGATCATATTCGGATTTTAATGGCTTACTCCCATTTTTGGATAAAAAAAGCTATGATCAATCTGTGAAAATAATGCAAAACACAGTTAAAGCAGTGAAAAACGAAGTTGGACCGTATAAGGGTATTCTCTATGGTCAGTTCATGCTCTGCAAAGAAGGACCTAAGCTAGTTGAATATAATGCAAGATTTGGAGATCCCGAGGCTATGAACGTTTTGCCTCTACTAGAAACAGATTTTGTGGATCTTTGTAGTGGAATAGTAGATGGGAACCTTAAACGCGCTAATTTTGAGAGTAAAGCCACAGTATGTAAGTATATAGTGCCTAAAGGATATCCTGAATCAGGACAAGCTGATCAAATACTTGATGTTAATGAATCTAAAATAAATGAAGAATCTGGCCTTGTATACTACGCAGCAGTCAATCAGAAGGATAACAAGATATACACATCTGCATCAAGGGCTCTTGGATTAGTTGGTATAGGTGATAGTATAGCAGATGCTGAAGAGATATGTGAAAATGTTACTAAATACGTTAAGGGAGAAGTTTATCATAGACGAGATGTTGGTACTGCAGATCTGATTCAAAAGAGGATAAAACACATGGAAACAATTAGAAATTAAAGATAAATATTATAAATTTAATTTTTTAAATTCAATAAGGCTCTAAATGCTATGTTTATATTCTAATATAGGGCATCTTATTTTTTTTATANNTATAACTTGAATAATCAGAAAATTAATTGTTAAGTGACATAAACTGTTTTTCATTGAGTGATTTTTATAATTCAGTTATAATGGATCAGTACAGATAAATTTAAGTAATGTTGAATGAGATAATTTAATTCTTATAGAGAACATCAGTTTTTTGGGGGATAGTAATGAAACATCTTTTATCTGTAACCGATGCAAAACACGATATATTTGAATTATTAGAAAAAGCAGCGTATTTTAAAGAGGATCGAGTATTAAATAAACCCCTGAAGAATAAAACACTTGCAATGATATTTGAAAAAGCTTCAACAAGGACCAGAATATCATTTGAAGTGGCGATGTATCACCTTGGAGGTAGTCCCCTTTACTTATCTGCATCTGATATGCAATTAGGTCGTGGGGAGATTATTGAAGACACAGCAAAGGTAATGGCCCGTTATGTTGATGGGGTGATGATTAGGGCTAAAGAACATGAAGAAGTATTAAAATTTGCCGAAAATTCCGATGTACCTGTTATTAACGGTTTAACGAATAAGGAACATCCATGCCAAGCAATAACAGACATATTCACCATATATGAACATAAAAAAAGTTATAACATAAAAATGGCATATTTAGGCGATGGAAATAATGTTTGCAATTCTCTTTTACTTGCATGTGCTTTGGTTGGTATGGATATGACTGTTGTATGTCCTTCGGGATATGAACCTGACTTAGAAATTTTTGAAGAGGCACAGATGTTCGCTGAAGAAACTGGTTCAAATATACAAATTACCAGTAACGTTTTAGAAGGAGTTAAAGATGCTGATGTTATTTATACTGATGTTTGGGTAAGTATGGGTGATGAAGATGAAAGATTACAACGTTTGATAGATCTAAATGATTATCAAGTCAACATGGAACTTTTGAGTCATACTAAACCTGATACAATTGTTATGCACTGTCTTCCAGCTATCAGGGGGCAAGAAATAACTGATGAAGTTATGAAAAGTTCTCAGTCAGTTATATGGGATCAAGCAGAAAACAGGATGCATGTTCAAGCTGCAATACTATCAACACTTTTAAAAAATGACGATTAAACTTTAAATACTTTATTCTAATTATTTAAAATAAAAAATAAATCATTCATTCTACATTGAGTCTGGAGCTTCAATTCCCATAAGTTTAAGGCAGTTTCGGATAGTTATACGAGATTTATCAACTAATGATAATCTTAAATCCTCTTTTTCTGAACCAATTACTGGTACTGATTTGTAGAATTTGTTAAATGCACCCGCAAGATCCTGGGAATACTGTGCAATATTGTGAACTCTATTTATCCTTGCAGAATCTTCTATAATCGAAGAAAATTTAGAGATAATCTTTACAAGCTCAATTTCAAAAGGATGTTCAAGGATCCAATTGTCAATTTTGATTTTTTCCTTGTTATTATAACTTGCCTTCTCTAAAAGCTTACAAGCTCGTGCGTGTGAGTATTGTATTGACGCACAACCCCGTTCAAAGCTCAAAGCTTCATCCCATTTGAAAACTATATGTTTTTCTGGAGATAATCTTGCTATGTAATACCTAATTGCACCTATACCTACTTGTTCGGCTATTTTCGAACGTTTGGAATCTTCAAGGTCTGTTCTTCTTTTTTCAATTTCTTGCGTGGCTCTTTCAATAGCTTCTTCCATAAGATCATCGACACTTATGAAAACTCCGCGTCTAGTGGACATGGAACCTTCTGGCAGGGTTATGAACTCATAAAATATTACTTCTGGAGTTTTGGTACCTAGAAGCTCAAGTGGTATTTTCAATTGGTCTATTGCAAGCTTATGATCGGAACCTAAAATATCAATAGATCGATCTGAATTTTCAGATTTTTCAACATGGTATGCCAAGTCCCTAGTGGAGTATAATGAGGTTCCATCTGATCGTATGAGTATGAGTTCTTTCTCAATACCATATTCATTCAAGTCCATGTAAACCACTTCATTCTTCTGTGTGTATGCATCCAAAGATTTCAATATCTGAGCTACACTACCATTTTTAATGAACCGACTCTCCCATATAAATGTATCATGCTTTACATTGAGTTTATTACACGTGGTTGATATACCCTTCAGACACTTTTTAACAACATCTTCAAAGAGTTCTTCAAGTTCTTTATCTTCACCTTTTTCATATCGTTTTAATATTGCACTGATTTCTGACTTGAGATCAGGATTGGCACGAAGTTCTTCGTTTACTTGAAAATAAAGTTTTCCAATTTCGTGGTCTGGTTTTCCCTCTGGATCAATTTTGTACTCAAGGTTATAAATTCCCCATACAATCATTGCAATTTGTCTTCCCATATCATTAACATAATACTGTGTTTCAACATCATATCCGGCGGATTTTAATACGCGTGCCAGAGAATCACCGATTATAGAATTTCTAATATGGCCTATATGAAGGGGTCCATTAGGATTGGCTGAAGTGTGTTCTAGAATTATTTTGCTATTTTTATCTTCAAGTTTTCCATAATCTTCTTTAACGGAATTTAAAACAATTTTTGAGAATTTATCATAGTCAGCAAAGAAATTTATGTAAGGACCCTTACTATTTATCTTCTTGAAAATCTCTGGTATCTCTATTACCTCGAGAATATCATAGGTAATATCCATTGGGGGCATTTTAAGATTTTTCGCAAGCTGAAATGAAACTGAACTTGCAAGATCACCTAAATTAGGATTTGGAGGTTCTTCAATCCTAATATCCTCTGGAACTTCCCAACCTAGAGTTGAGATAGCATTTTCAAGCGATTTAATCGATTCTGAAATTAAAGTTCTGTACATAAAATTCACCATATCCTGATTAATATAATATTCTGATTACTAGTTATGTTTTTTCAAATCCTTTAACTAATAAAAAAAAGTTGTATTTAAGAAATTAATCTTAAATACAAGTTAAAATTTAATTTACTTATAACCCTCTTATCCATAGCGTTATGTAACCCACTTTTGGGATCACGAATGGGGTGTTGCCAAGGGTTACAACCTTAGCTACTACTTGGTCATGATAAACTGGTGCAGGGTCCTGTACAGGATTATTATCCCCCTTAGTTACATAGTAAGGTGTTCCATTTGCTGAGGTACCTGTGGCAATTATTCGATGTATAACGGGTTCAGGGAACCAAGTGGCATTATAGATTACTATATCACCAATCTTCAGATCATCAGGGTTTATTTCATTTATACCTAGAAAATNNTTCACTCCTATCTTAAAACTGCTCCCTCGTCAGCTGATGTGACAAGTTTCATGTATCTTGCAAGCGATCCTTTCACTTTACGTTCTGGTTTAATTGCATTTTTAATTCTTTTTTCTATCTCTTCTTCAGATAATTTGAGTTCCAGAATTCTCTTTGAAATATCTATTTTAATGATATCTCCATTATTAACAGCTGCAATTGGGCCTCCAGCCATAGCTTCGGGTGAAATATGACCTATACAAGGCCCTCTTGTACCTCCTGAAAATCTTCCGTCTGTTATAAGTGCGACGGATTTTATTTCCATGCCAGATATGGCAGATGTGGGGTTTAACATTTCTCTCATACCTGGACCTCCCTTCGGACCTTCATAACGAATAACAACAACGTCTCCTTCAATTACTTCTCCCCTAAAGATTGCTTTAACACATTCTTCCTCACTGTTGTAAACCTTGGCAGGTCCTTCATGTTTCATCATATCTTGATCAACAGCTCCTTGTTTAATTATAGATCCTTTAGGGGCTAAATTACCTTTTAGAACCGCTATTCCTCCTTGAATATGAATGGGATCTTCTAGCGGTCTTATTACAGTCTCGTCCAGAACATATGAATCTGCAATGTTTTCCTTCAAAGACTTGCCGGTGCACGTTAGGACATTCATATTTAATTTACTCTCCAAAACCTTTAAAACACCAGGTATACCCCCAGCTTTGTCAAGATCTAACATGCTATGTACACCGGATGGACTTATGGAGGTTATATGTGGAATTTTCTTGCTCAGATCATCGAAAAGGTCAAGATCAACAACAATACCACTATCAACGAGCTCATATGCTATTGCGGGAACATGAAGTGTGGTATTTGATGAGCCTCCAAGTGCCATATCAACTGCTATTGCATTTTCAAAGGCTTTCTGTGTCATTATCTTAGAAGGAGTTATATTTTTCTCTATCAGTTCCAATATCTTCTCACCAGATTGACGTGCAAGCCGTATCTTTTTACTAGCAACTGCATGTGTTGTTGCGCAATATGGTAAACTCATTCCAATGGCTTCTGTTATACATGCCATTGTATTGGCTGTAAAAAGCCCAGCACAGGAACCCGGCCCTGGACAGGCACATCTTTCGAGTTCGTAAATATCTTCCTCACTCATTTTACCTGATGAAACAGCACCAACAGCTTCATAAACATCTATTAAATCCACTGATTTACCTTTAAATTCTCCAGGAAGCATTGGCCCACCTGTAACTACTATGGAAGGTATATCTAACCTTGCGGCGGCCATGAGCATACCTGGAACAATCTTATCGCAAGTAGGGATCATTACCAGCCCATCGAATTGGTGGGCCATGGCCATGCTTTCAACAGTATCTGCTACTATTTCCCTTGATGCAAGTGAGTAACGCATACCCTCATGGTTCATTGCTATTCCATCACATATTGCCATGGTATTAAATTCAAATGCTACTCCACCTGCATTATTTATGCCTGTTTTCACAGCCTCTGCCACACTGTTAAGATGTAAATGACCAGGAACAATTTCTGTAAAGCTATTAGCAACACCGATAAATGGTCTTTCCATATCTTCATCTGTGACTCCACAAGCCCTTAAAAGGGTTCTGTGGGGCGCCCTGTGCAAACCCTTTTTAATGGTATCACTTCTCATTTCATCACCATGTATAAACTATTTAAAACAAATTTAGAATTTCAGTACACTTATAAGCCAAATTTTTTCCAATATTCAATTTATTTATCTAGATTATTATTTATATAAGAATTAGTANNGAAACAGATATGGATTTAATAGGATCATTTTTGTAATTTCATAAAGTACATAAATACTCTAATTAAATCAATATGAATAGATGAGTAATATCATACTCTAATAATAAAGTTATAATCGATTGAGATCTTATAATTCTAATTGAATTAAATACGATACTAACGAATTTTAACGATAGATAAAAGGTGGTATAATGAGAATACTTTTAATTCATTCTGATTATTTGAAATACAAAACGAAGTCTAAAACTAGGATAGCAGAAAAAATAGATAATGATAAGAAAGAAGGAGTGTATGAAAACGCTCTCGTAGTCTTCACAGCAGTTGAAAAGGAAGATGAAACTGATATGGATTTGGTGGTTGAGAACGCTGTCAGTGAAATCAAAGATGTGTACGATAAAGTAGGCGCAAAAGTTGTAGTCATATACCCATATGCACATTTAAGTTCATCATTAAGCTCACCTGATGCTGCAAAAAAGGTTCTTACTAATATGGAAGATGGATTGGATGAAATGGAGATAACAGTTAAAAGGGTTCCTTTTGGATGGTATAAATCTTTTGAAGTTTCATGCAAGGGCCATCCACTTTCAGAACTTTCAAGAACCATCACAGCAGATAAAAAACCAAATGATACAATTAAAGAAATTAATAAATCCGAATCTGGAAAGTCAGAGTTCTACATACTCCATGAAAGAAAAATTATAAGCACTAATGAATTTAATTTCCAGAAGAATGACTTTGAAAAACTTGTTGATTACGAACTTGGAATGATGAAATCATCAGGTGAAGAACCTCCGCACGTTAAATTAATGAGAGAGAAGAAATTAGCAGATTATGAGCCATCTGCTGATATTGGGCACTTAAGATGGTATCCGAAAGGTAGACTTATAAGAGACCTATTATCGGATTATGTTTATAATTTAGTCACGGAAAGAGGGGCCATGCCTGTTGAAACTCCGATTATGTACGATCTCGCAGACGATGCAATTCGAGTACATGCAGACAAATTTGGAGAACGTCAGTACAGAATGGGTACAAAAAACAAAGAATTAATGCTCAGATACGCTTGTTGCTTTGGAGCTTTCCGAATTCTTTCAGATTCTTTTCTTACTTGGAAAAATCTTCCAATTGGATTATACGAACTTTCTACCTATAGTTTCCGTTTAGAGAAAAAGGGTGAAGTCGTTGGTCTTAAAAGACTACGAGGATTTACAATGCCCGACCTTCACACCGTATGCGCTAATATAGACCAAGCAATGGAGGAATTCGACAGCCAGATCACCATGTGTAAACAAACTGGAGTAGATCTTGATGTTAACTATGAAGTAATCATGAGGACCACAAAAGAATTTTTAGATGATAATACTGAGTGGGTTTACTCAGCAGCAGATAAAATTGGCAAACCAGTACTACTTGAGATACTACCAGAAAGAAAACATTACTGGATAGCTAAAATGGATTTTGCAGCTATAGATTATCTTGGAAGACCCATTGAAAATCCTACAATTCAGATAGATGTTGAAAGTGCTGAGAGATTTGGAATTACCTTTATTAATCCTGAAGAAGAAGAAATTAACCCAATTATAATACATTGCAGCCCTACAGGAAGTATTGAACGAGTCATATGCAGTTTACTTGAGAAAACTGCTGCAGTCAAAGATAAACCTCCAATGCTTCCAATTTGGCTAATCCCAACACAAGTGAGGGTTATACCTATTGCTGAGCGTCACACAGGAATGGCAGAAGAGATTGCCCAGCAATTAATGGATCAAAATATTAGGGTTGATATTGATGACAGGCATGAAACTGTAGGTAAAAAGATTAGAAATGCAGGTGGTGAATGGGCTCCATACGTTATTGTTTTAGGTGACAGGGAACTTGAAGGAGGTCCGATGACTATAAATATCCGCGAATCTAATGAGAAAGTTTCAATGAAAATTGATGATCTTGTTGAGAAAATTCATAAAGAAACAGAGGGAATGCCCTTCAGAAAACTTCCATTGCCAGTGAAACTAGCCAACAGAGTTAGTTTCTAAACATATTTTTTTGTATTTTTACTAAATAAAAAATGAATCAATTCAACTAATCTCTGTATTAAATTATTTATTAGTTTTACTTATTTCAATATTATTACATAGTCAATACATCCGCATTCTGGACAGGTACCCTGTGATTCTACTGGTTCCTCTTTAATATTTCTTCTGGTATTACCTGAACGTAGTCTGTTATAAGATCCCTCTTCAATTGGCTTAGTATCTCCCTTTAAATCTCTGACGTATCCACATTCTTCACATTTTATACAAATTTTTCCATCGGACATAAAACACCCTAATTAACATTTATGTGGTGGTTATCTAATATAATTTTCTAAACATGGTTTTACTTGGAATATACAGTATATTGTAGAAATCATTTCATAATTTCTAGTACTATTTGGGACTTAATAATGGAAATAATAATT
>PMMY01000099.1 GCA_003162655.1 Methanobacterium sp.
AATATATTTATAAATTGTAATAAAAATTAATACAATTTTTTTATTTAATTTTAGTTATATAATACAAATTAACAATATTGTTTTATAAAAATCTGTTCGCAATAATTTAAAATTCTATGAAATCATGCCAATAAATCAGATTTCTTTAAAACTTAGCTTATTTAATCCAATACATATACCCTAACTGATTAAACTAATGTGTTAAATAGTATTTAAAAATATAATAAAGTTAAATTATCAATTCTTATAATAATATTTTTAAAATTATTATTTTTTTGTACAATTATAAATTCTTGATGTCATAATAAGTTGAAATCTACAAATTTGTAATAATTAACAATCTAAGAACCATAAAATATATGAAAGTAATACTATTTTTTATATATTTACAAATTTAATCTTTTAATAATCAGATATATACTGTAATCAAATATAACAAGATAATTATTATTTTTTTATTAATATAAACANNTTTACTGCGTTATATCAAGCTATGACGAAGTAAGCAGAGAATAATCTATTTTAACTAAATTTTTTCCGAATGAAATAGAATTATCAGGAATCTAGTAAAAATAATTTCAATAATCAAGATTATAGTAGGGTTCAAAATGAAACTAATCTTCTGGAATAGAAGGTGGATTTTTATTTATCAGGAATATTGAAGTAGAATGTTGAACCTTTACCCATTTCTGATTCGACCCAAATTTTTCCACCATGTCGTTCAATAATTTTTTGGCATATAGCTAATCCTATACCTGTACCTGGATATTCTTGTCTGTCGTGTAATCTTTTGAATATTTCAAATATTTTTTCTTGATATTCCGTTGCTATTCCAATACCATTATCACTTACTTTAAAAAGACATTCATTTCTATTTATTTGTGAAGAAATATGAATGTCCGGTGTTTTTTTGTCATTAAATTTAATACCATTGGTTATCAAGTTCTGGAAAACATGAACCATCTGGGAAGGATCACCCGTTATGGTGGGAAGTGGTTCGTCAATTATTATCTCTGCTTTATTTTCCTCTGAAATTAAATGTAAATTTGATAAAACAGTGTTCATCACATCGTCCATGTCAACTGACTCAAATTCACCACCTTTAGTATTCACCCTAGAATACTCCAATAGATCATCCGNNTTAATAGTTTCATTCTCTGAGCACCTTCAACAATAAAATTAATATAATCATCAGCATCGGTATCCAGTTTACCTTTATAACGTCGCTCTAATAATTGTGTAAAGATGCCACCATTCTAAGGGGTTCCTGTAAATCATGGGATGAAACATAGGCAAACTGTTCTAATTCTTTGTTCGAACGTTTGAGTTCTGTTACAAGGTCTCTGAGCCTTGACTCAGTTTTTTCATGATCTTTAATTTCTTTTTTTAATATAGAGTTGATCTCTAAAATCTCTTTTTTAGTCTTCTTTAATTTGTCTTCGATACTTTTTTGTTCGGTGATGTCTAGGTGTAACCATAACCGGCCATAAGGTTCTCCTCTGACAAATATGGGTACAAAATCNNAAAATCTCTAAGACATGTGTGTCCATTTCTCATAGGAATTTCTTCACTAACTACGGGCTTCCAATCATCTACTATTTTTCTAATACGTACAACAGCCTCTTCAGGATCATTGTATGCAACGTTGATCTTATTGATCATTTCTGATGCACTGAGTCCGACAAGATCTGATGGTTCTTCCTTCATATCGAAATAGTTACAAAATGCTTGNNTTCATAAATTCGATACGGTTTTCAGCTGTAACCAACAAAACAGCAGCATTCATAAAGGAAAGTATGTTATAGAAACGTTCTAGTGTGGTTTGAAGTTCATCTTCTGCCTGTTTTCTTTTGGTGATATCATGGATTATAGAATAAAGAAGGTTTTTACCTCCAACAATAATAGACCCACTATAAACATCTACATCACGAATTTCTCCATTAGCTAACCTATGCTTAAATATAAAGTTATGTTTATGGGATAATTTTGATTTTTGCATTTCATTGAAAACTTCCTCTTCTGGAAGAAGATTAATATCATTAATTTTCATTTTAACTAATTCTTCGTGATTATACCCATAAAAAGAACTTGCTGCGGGGTTTGCATCTACAATTTCACCATTATTTGGGTTTATTAAAAGCATTACAGCGTGATTGTTCTCAAATAAACTATGATACCTCTCTTCACTTTCTTTTAAAGATTTTTCTGCATTTTTACGTCTGCTGATATCTCTAATTATCATGAAAGTGTTTACATTACCCTCTTCATCGTTAAAAATACTTGTAGATATATCTCCAGGAAATTTGGCTCCATCTTTTTTAATAAAAGTCAATTCACCTCTAGATTTACCTTCACGTGTTCTTTCCTCTAACATTACCGGTAAATTCGGATCTTCAGTATCAACAATTCCGCTTCGACCTATATCACATATCTCTTTCTGAGTGTAACCAAACAGATCCTCAGCTGCTGAATTAGCATAAAAAATACTACCATCAGGCCGGGTTAATAAAACAGCATCAAGGCTGTTATTAAAAATAGATCTATAATTTTCTATAGATTGAATGGGATTAGAGCTATCACACATTATTTCACCAATAAATTCTTTATAATTTTTTGAAGAGAAAGATATAATTTTTATTGTCGATTACTAAACAGATAGGTTCCAATAATTACCACAAGCAAATCAAATACACAGATAATCAATATTTCATAGTACAATGGCATTAAACTGTGCCATCCACTCAACAACACCGTTCTTAAAGAATCTACTCCATAAGTCAGTGGGTTAATATAAAATGCCCACTTAATCCATGCTGGTAGATTGGTTACAGGAAACAATGCTCCGCTTAAAAAAAACATTGGCATGTTAACAAAGGTCACAATTGTACCGAAGCTTTCCAAACTGGTCATAAGACTTGCTATGATAAGTCCAATACATGTTAACCCAATTGTGATGAGTATCATCAACGGAAGTGCTGAGCCGACTGATATAAATGTTAATGGTACACCAATAATAAATCCTAAAATTATTACGATAATTCCCTGGAACATGGCAGCTGTACCCACTCCAAACATCTTTCCCGCAAAAATGGAGATTCTACTAATAGGAGCTACAAGTATTTCCTTCATAAAACCAAACTGTCTATCCCATATTACAGAGATTCCCAAAAATATTGATGTGAATAAAATTGTCTGTGCAATAATACCGGGTAGTAAGAATTGGGTGTAATTAAAACCTGTGCTTGATATGGCTAAACCTAAACCACCACCAAAAATTACAAGCCAGAGTACTGGAGTTATAATCGAACTGATTAAACGGGAACGGTCACGAATAAAACGTTTAAGTTCACGACGCCATAAAGCAGCAATTCCTCTAAATTCGCTTATTTTATCCTCCCCCTCATTCTAGCTGCCATTCCCGTTAGTTCTTTACCTCCACCACCCTCACGAATTTCACG
>PMMY01000214.1 GCA_003162655.1 Methanobacterium sp.
GACTATCTGTTGATTATGGGCTCGAATATTTTAAGCTCGATTTTGCCGTAGTGACAAGTGCATATACATATGATCATACACAATCAGGATGTTATTCGACCAGCCATCCCGGACACAAAGATCATAATGAGTCGCTGTTTACTAATTATGAACGTTTGTGGCAGCTTTTTGATGAATTACATGCAGCCAAACCTGAACTTTTTATTGATTGTACTTTTGAAACAATGGGAGGCACACAATTAATTGACTATGCCCTGTTGAAACATGCTGAAGGTGACTGGCTTTCAAACTTTGAAGGAGCTGTCGGTGAAAAAACAGATATCAGGATCAGAAATATGGCCTGGTGGCGATCTCCTGCAATCTCTGCCACTTCACTGGTGATCGGAAATCCGCAAATGCAGGATAAGGATTGGGAGATGCATATAAAATCAATTGCCGGAGCCCTGCCAATAATGTTGGGCGACCCTAGGAAACTGTCTGAGACAGATTTGAAGAAATATCGCGGATATTCCGACTGGCTTCATCAGATGGAAAGTAAATACAGTATAATGAGTTACCGCCAGGATTTGCCCGGTTATGGCGAACCAATGGAAGGTATGTGGGACGGATTTCAACGTATCAATACTGAATCAAAAAACGGAGGTATCATTGGTATTTTCAGGCATGGAGCACTTGAAACAAAGCGATTAGTTTCGGTAAACTATCTTGACCCTGAAAAAACATATGATGTGAAAACAATTTCCGGAAATGTTGTATGTACAGTGACGGGCAAAGATCTTTGTAAGAAGGGATTTTCTGTAAAGCTCGAAGAATTATATTCAGGAGAACTTTATGAAATATCGGTAAAACAATAAAAAATGCCACAAAGAGGCAAAGGCGCAAAGAAAGAAACTGTTAAACTTAGTGTCTTAGCGCCTTCGTGGCAAAAAAAATACTAATATGAAACACACATCTTTTCTTTTTCTTGTCTTAATTTTATCTGTTCAATATTCAAAGGCACAAAATCCCCGTACAGTTATTAGTCTTAACGGTTCATGGGACTTCGATCAGACCACTGCAGCTTTTCCACCTGAAAAATTCACCAGAACAATACCCGTGCCGGGTCTGATCCATCTTGCAGAGCCAAAAATTGTTGAATACGATAAGTTCTCGNNGACAGAGCAGAAGCCAAAGAACAATTCAATCTTTATAACCTCGACTATACACCGCGTTACAGCTGGTACAGGAAAAAAGTATTTATCCCGAAAGAACTTGAAAACAAAGAAGGAATAATTACTATCAAGAAAAGCCAATATGTGACCCAGGTATATATAAATGGAATGGATCTGGGTACATCAATGGCCTGTTATACCCCGGTCGAATTTCCGGTTAACAAGGCGATTAAGTTCGGATCAGATAATGAAATCCTTATCAGAGTAGGGGAAAGAACCTGGCTGCCTGCCGAAGCTGCAGGTGGTACTGACAAAGAGAAAGAACACTATCTACCGGGGATCTGGGATGATGTATTCCTTTCATTTACAGGAGATATCAGGATCAACAGACTTCTCGTTCTTCCTTCAGTCGCCAACAAGAATCTGACTATAAAAACACAAGTAAGGAGCCTGATTCCGGCCCAGATATTTTATGACGATCCAATGGAAGATTCTATACGCCTTGAGATTACAATATCTGAAAAGATAACTGGTAAGATTGTAGCAACTGTGGTGGGTAAATTTACTGCAAAACGTGATAATATCACTGAGATGGCACTTGAAATTCCATTTTCAGATTTTATAGCATGGACCCCGGAGAATCCATTTCTTNNTCAGATTTTATGACATGGTCACCTGAGAAACCATTTATGTATATTGCCACAGCAAGACTAAAAACCGGCAATATCAATTCAGATGAAGTGAGCCGTCAGTTTGGAATGCGTGATTTTACTGCCAGGGGCAAGTTCTTTTATCTTAACGGCGACAAATATTTTCTTCGCGGAACTAATATTACATTGCAGCGTTTTTTCGAAGATCCTGACTGTGGCAATCTGGTCTGGGATAAAGAATGGGTGACAAAACTTCTGGTTAACTATCCGAAGCAGCTAAACTGGAACGCTATGAGAATATGTGTTGGTGTTGTTCCTGATTTCTGGTATGATATTGCTGATGAGAACGGATTATTACTGCAGAACGAATGGCTTTACTGGCAGAACCATGGGTGGGATAATGAAATCAGAAAAGAATATTCCGACTGGGTATGGAGCGACGGCAGTCATCCAAGCATTGCAATCTGGGATGCTATAAATGAGAATACCGATATGTTCATCGGAAATACTCTTATTCCAGAGCTGAAGAAGCTCGATCCTACGCGCATCTGGGATGCCGGGTACATGCGTGAAGGCCTGATGAAATCAGATGAAATGGATGAACCACATCCTTATGAAGGACGCATAGTGAGTACTGAAAAGGGTTCAGAGACAACTACGTATCCTCTTGGTAATCTCGATTATAAACCTCAGGCTCTGAAAATGATCATAGATGCAGGTGTTCCTCAGCTCGCAANNGTTTATAATTACTATCTTGGAAAAAATTCCACACCTTCACAAAATCGTGAATTTCAGGCATATGATATTCAGCTCGAGACTGAATGGCTTCGAAGCGAACCAAATCTCACTGGTGTACTGGCATTCTGTTACCTGACCAATAATTTCGGTTATACCGGCGACTGGTTTACCGGAAATATCAGGGATCTGAAACCCGCTCCCGCACTGCAATGGTTTACTGATGCATTCGCCCCGTCGGCTGTCTTTATAAACCTTACGGACGGACGTTATGTCAAGCAGTCAGTCCCCTTTAAACCTGGAGAAAAACTCTCTTTTAAACTGGTAAAAATCAATGATTTGGCAACGAATGTATCAGGAAAAGTAACCATTAGCATTCTCGACAGCAACGGCAAGACTGTGTCAGATAAANNTATAAATATTTTGAAATGCAACCGGTTAAACTGAAATAGCATAAGCCGCTAATATTAAATATATGAGAAGATTATTTTTTTATTTATTGATTCTGGCTGTATTCAATACTTCATTGATTTACGCCAGAGAATACCACGTTTCTGTAAAAGGCATTGATTCAAATGACGGATCTTCACTCAAACCGTTTAAAACAATCGGGACAGCAGTGCAACATGCCTTCCCGGGTGACACCATTACCGTTCATACAGG
>PMMY01000142.1 GCA_003162655.1 Methanobacterium sp.
AGATGTTATAATTGATCCAGAAGAGATCCTTCCCATGGTTCCGCCAGGATGTGGACTCAAAGAAATTGTTGGAGAATACAAGGTTGAAAGGGAAACACCAGGAGAAATCCTATATAAACCAATAATTAAAGAAAAAGGTGGTGATTAAATTGGATGAAAGCAGAACTCATATTATAAGTGCTTTAGTCCTTAATAAACCCGGCGTACTACAGAGAGTTGCTGGCCTTTTCACTAGGAGAGGTTTTAACATTGAAAACATAACAGTAGGTACATCTGAACAAGAAAACCTTGCAAGGATGACTATCATAGCTAAAGGTGATGAAAAAGTCTTGGAACAAATTACCAAACAGCTAAACAAACTAATAGATGTTATTAAAGTTAGAGATTTAGATCCTGAAATAACTGTAAAAAGGGAATTGTGTCTTATCAAGGTACATACTGCGACCGAAAAAGTCAGATCTGAAGTAATACAGTACGTCAATATATTCCGTGGTAGAATAATTGACGTAAGTCCAGAAACCCTTACTATAGAAATAACCGGACCACCTGAAAAAATAGAAGCCCTCATAGATCTTGTTATAACCTTTGGAATCAAAGAAGTTGCCAGAACCGGTCCAACTGCGATTTCAAGAGGCATTAAGACAATTTAGATATCCTATTGGATAATCAAATATAGCTTTGATTTTAAATAATAGTTAATTTGGAGGAGAAAAAATGAAGATGTACTATGAAAAGGATGTGGATTTAAACATTTTAAAAGATAAAACAGTTGCAGTTATAGGATACGGAAGTCAAGGAATGGCACAGTCAAGGAACATGCACGAAAGTGGGTTAAATGTAATTGTGGGCCTAAGAAAAGATGGTAATTCTTGGAAAAAAGCTAAAGAAGATGGTTTAACTGTTATGACTGTTGAAGATGCTTCTGAAGTTGCTGATGTTATCCACATTCTCATACCAGACGAAATTCAGGGAAAAGTATACGAGGAATCTATAAAGAATCATTTAAAAGTAGGAAATACATTATCATTCTCTCATGGATACAACATCCATTTCGGATATATAAACCCGCCTGAAAATGTTAATATAACTATGATTGCTCCAAAAGGGCCAGGTGCAATGGTTAGAAAAACTTATGAGGAAGGATTCGGTGTTCCAGGACTTGTAGCAGTTGAAAGAGATTACACAGGTACAGCTACGCAAATTGCTTTAGCAATGGGACAAGGATCAGGGTTAACTAGAGCAGGAGTTCTTGAAACAACATTCAAAGAAGAAACAGAAACAGATCTTTTTGGCGAACAAGTTGTTCTTTGTGGAGGTGCTACTGAACTTATAGCAGCAGGCTTTCAAACCCTTGTAGATGCAGGATATCAACCAGAAATCGCTTACTTTGAAACGTGTCACGAATTAAAGCTCATAGTTGACTTGATTTATGCTAAAGGCTTTGCTGGAATGTGGAACGATGTAAGTAACACAGCAGAATATGGTGGCCTAGCAAGAAGAAAACGTATAGTTACATCTGAAACCAGAGAAGAAATGAAGAAGATCCTTCAAGAAATACAAACGGGCGAATTCACTAAAGAATGGGCTACTGAGAACATTGCTGGAAGACCAATGCTCAACAGGTTACGTGCAATAGAAGCGAATCTACAAATTGAGAAGGTCGGAGCAAAACTCAGGAAACTTTGTGGACTTCAAAAATAATTAAATTTTCTCTTTNNTAATATTAAAGAGACTATTATCGATTTAAAATGGTGATTAAATATGGTCTTTGTTGGCATGGATCACGGTACAACCGGAGTTTCCTTTACTATACTTACAGATAAACCTGTCCACTTCAAAATTGGACGGGAAGAATTATCAAAAGGCAATGTTTCTGCAATTGAAATGCTTAATAAAAGGGTAGATCTGAAATCGATCGATCTTATGGCCATAACTTATGCAATGGGAGACGGTATAAACGCCATCACCCCTATAGAAATAATTAAAGATAGAGGTATTCTGTCTATGGAAGGTGCCGGTAAGGTTACGGGTGGTGGAACAGCAGTCTATGATGAAATCGAAAAATCTGGAATTCCAACAGTTCTTATCCCCGGAATTCATAAAAACACAGAAAGTCTTGATCCACGATTTAAAGCGGCTTATTCCCACCATGCGAGCTCTGAAAAAATAAGCATATGTTATAATGCATTTTTGGAAACTGGTTTTAAAAATATGATTGTTTCCGATATAAGCTCAAATACTGTAAGCATTCTACTCGAGGATGGAAAGATCCGTGGTGCAATGGACGCGTGTATTGGGGCTATGGGAATAGTTCATGGTCCATTAGATCTTCAAATGATCAGGGATATAGACGAAGGATTGAAAACTGCTAATGAATGTTTTTCAGGAGCTGGAGCAGTTAAAATCGCTGATTTAAACACGAAGGTCACAATTGCCAAAGATGAGCTGCTTAAACTATATGTAGAAGGGGATAAACGAGCTGAGCTAGCATTCCAGACTATGATTATGACAATATTGATGGAAATATATGGACTTGTAGGTATATCAGATTCAAAACTCGAAGGTATTGTTTTAACAGGTTCAATTGGTTCAATGAAATCTCCATATGATTTTTTCAATAAAATTAAGCTAGGATTAAAAGGATTAATTCCTGTTCAAAAATTATCAGCTACATCCGGTTCGGTTGGGAGTGCACAAATCGCTGAAGCTGTTTTCAAAGGTTCAAATGATATTTTAGGTATAAAAGTAGTTAAATTTTAACGATTATTTTTATACAGTAGAAAATTTTGATCGAAATTTATTAATTATTTTTAAATTTATATTCTTATAAATTTATTAAATCTTTTTTTTATTCTACCGTAGAAATTAATTAACATTTATAATGAAAAATCGAAAAAAATTCATTATACAGCAGAAATATTTAGATATAAATGAAAAAATTTATGTTAAAATAAAAGAAATCTATAGGTAATATTTTTAATGAGTATTTTCAAAAAAAGTTAAAAATGTAAAAAAAATTAGTATAAACAGTATATTTTATTAAATTAATATGTATTAAATCTTAATACATCAATATAATTATAAATTAGATTTAAAATTTAAATTAAAGGTGTGATTAAAAAAATATTTTCTTCTGTAGAATAAGAAATAAATATTACACTTGAAGTGTATGTCTGATAAAAAAATAATTTTTTTATATTTTGAATGTTTCTTAAGAAAATGTATTCAAATAATCTGAAATATTTAAAGTTTCAACAATTTTTTAAATAATAAATTAACATGTTCTACAGAGAAACCAATAATAAATATTACTGATTAACAATTTTAAATATTTATTTTGAATAATTTTTTTGATAGAAATCAACATTTTAAAATAAATATGAATTGAAATATTTTTTCTACATAAAAATAAGACAAACTTAGAATGTATTGATTCTTACTAAAAATACATAGTCAAATATTTAAAATAATATTATCTCCAATATATTAATCAAGCCAGTCTTTCATAATATGCAGTTTTGATGTACAGTCGAGAGAAATTGGAGTTATAGTTGCACACCTCTCTTCTTTTAATACATATACATCAGTACCAAATTCATCATTTTCAATTGGATCACCATCAATCCAGTAGTAAGGTCTACCCCTTGGATCGAGTCTTTTTTTTATATGTATCTTATACATTCTCTCACCGAGTCGTGTGAGCTTGATTTTCTCGCTCGACGGGTTTGATGGTATGTTAAGATTTAAGAAATCTACACCCGATGGCAATCCCTTATCAATTATCTTCTGTGTAACAGTATTCAATATCTTAGCAGTATGTCTAAAATCAACGTCTACATGTCCATCATGAAACTTGATATCCCCACGGGTGACCTGGAGAGATACTGCAATTGCGGGTATACCATGAACTGCAGCTTCCATTGCTGCACCTATTGTGCCAGATGTTGAAAGTTCAGATTTTCCAAGGTTTTCTCCTATGTTAATTCCAGATATCACTAGATCGGGTTTGCTCTCTGTTACCTCATAAATACCAATTATAACAGCATCTGTTGGAGTACCTGAAACTGAAAATGCTTCGCTTCCATCTGGAAGGTGTGTTGCAGTAACTCTTATTGGTTCAAATAGAGTAAGTGCATGCCCGATACCACTTTGCTGGGTTGCAGGAGCCACAACTTCAATTTTACCAAGATCTTCAACAGCTTTTTTTGCAGCCATTATTCCTGAAGAGTTAACTCCATCGTCGTTGGTAATAAGAATTCTCATACTGATTTATTTATAACTTAACATTCAAAAAGATTGCGTGGCAAAGAGTAGAAGATGGGGACAATTTTAAGTATATTAAATTAGAAAAGAATTAATAATACTTATTAAATAATGATAATAAAGATAATGTAAAATATCATTCCCTTAGGTACTTTAAGGTGAGATAATTGGAAAAAAATAGGTTAGTCCAGTTTGTTGGAAAGGTCATGGAGGAATCTGGGTTTAAAGTTTATAAAGACTTTAAAACATCGCGACATATAATAGACATTTACGGAGTTTTATCCACTGTTGTGGGTGATATGGGAGTAGTGGTTGCTGTAAAGAATTATGATGATGAATGGGAAGTTGGTCTAGATGTTTTAAAGGAAATGGAAATGATTGGTAAGACTCTTAAGGCATCGAAGATTGTTGTTGTTACCTCCTCACACTTCACCAAAAGCGCAGCGAACTATGGTGGAAGAAGGAATATCAAACTCATAGACAAAGAAGGTTTAGTTGCAATAGCCAAAAAATTCTCAAAAAAAGAAGAGATCTACGAAACGCCTCAAACTGAAGAAACAAACGATGCAGATACATATGTGCCTTCAACAAATTCCAGAATAGTCCACTCAATTTTTCATTCAGGAAAAAGAAGTTTATCNNTACATTATAGGCATATTTAATAAAAATACAGCACTTATTGGTGTTTCAAAGATACTTTCTTCTGCTATACTTGCATATGGTTTAGTTTTTGCAGCAGAAAAGGATCTTAACGTTACTCTAACCAAAGGCACAATAGTTTTCTTTATTTCAATGCTGATATACGTTGTTCTAATTATACTCCTCTGAACAACTTATTTAAAATAATCCAAATTATTTATCTATCTTTTTTTATTATGATCAAATCTTATTTTTTTTAAATATTAAAAATATTTGATTGGAATATGAAATTTAATTTTGCAATCAACTATGTACAAAGATCGTGTCATACCTTATTATAATTCAGTAAAAAAATTAATAAATGGGCCGAAGGAGAT
>PMMY01000127.1 GCA_003162655.1 Methanobacterium sp.
TGCCAGTGTATCAGATGCAGGGAAGTAGGTCACCAGGGTATTTTGGGTGTAAATCCTATATTTGATAATATAAAACTCATGAAGGAAGAATATGATGCTGGTGAGGGCCGTGAAATTTTCCTATCACACGAAGATCCACTAAATGATATTCTGATCGGATTTCTAAGGCTTAGAATACCGTCTATTAAGGCCCACAGAACGGAAATCAATGAAAAAACAGCTATTGTAAGAGAACTTCATATTTATGGACAAATGGCAGAGTTAGGGCAGAAAAAAAAAGAAATATGGCAACATAGGGGGTACGGAGAGGATCTGTTAGTTGAAGCCGAAAAAACAGCATCAGAAATATATGATAAGAACAAACTGCTCATAATTAGTGGNNTTATAAAAAAGAAGGTCCTTATATGTCCAAATTATTAAATAAATGATATAAATCGTTTTCATGAATCAAATATAACAAAAAAGGAGTTGATTTATTTGATATCCCCTGAAAAATTAGCTGGAATGATTGACCATACAAATATAAAGCCTAATGCTACCAAAGAAGAAATAAAAAAACTTTGCCACGAGGCCATTGAATTCAATTTTTCATCTGCATGTGTAACACCTGTAAATGTAGCATTAGCACATGATATCCTTGGAAATACCAGCATTAATGTTTGTGCAGTAATTGGATTCCCATTTGGAACAAATAAATCAGAAATAAAAGCATTTGAAGCCCTTGTAGCTGTAGAGGATGGTGCTGCAGAACTTGACATGGTTCTAAATATAGGTGCTCTGAAATCATCTCAGAAAACACTTGTTCGAAGGGATATTGAAGGCGTTGTTGAATCTGCTGATGGAATGGTTGTCAAGGTAATAATTGAGACTGCTCTTTTAACAGATAATGAAAAAATCGAAGCGTGTATCCTTTCCAAAGAAGCTGGTGCAAATTATGTTAAAACATCCACGGGCATAGGTTATCCTGGGGCTAATGTTCATGACGTGGAACTCATAAGAAAAAAAGTAGGACCAGATATGGGTGTTAAAGCATCTGGAGGCATAAGAAATCTTAAAACGACACTTGAAATGATCCACGCCGGAGCATCAAAAATAGGTACTTCAACCGGACCTGCAATTATGAAAGACCTCCTAAACTTATAATCAAGTTATAGGAAAGGATTGGTAACATTTGATGGAAGTGATTTTTATGGAAATAGAGATAGAAATAATTGGTAAAGGAAATTTAAATGCCATTCTTGATGAAAGAAACCCTAAAACAGCACGAATGATCTATGAAAACTTACCCCTTGAAGGAGAAGCCAATATATGGCTAGAAGAGATCTACTTCGACGTACCTCTAAAATTAGAATATGAAAATCCATCCTCAACAACTACAAAAGGAGATCTGTCATATTGGCCACCTGGATCGGCGTTCTGCATATTTTATGGAGAATCCCAGCCTGCTTCAGATGTTAACAATATAGGGAGAGTTGAAGATAAACTTAAACTCTTCAGCAAAGTGAAAAATGATGATAAAATTGTAATCAGAAAACTTAACAAAATTTAACAAAATTTATATAATATTTTATCCATCATTATCCTGTTTTTTTTGATATCAAATCCTTTCTTAGATAAAATTCTTTCGCAGGTAGATTCCTATTGGTTAAAAGGTTAAACTTATACACTCCCCTATAATAGGGTTACACTCCACACATTCCAATGACGTTGTTCCTATTCCCTTTCCTTACTTTTCATTTGAAACGAATAGTAATCGATCAAAAAATTCTTTTCCTGCCCACCAAGAACGCTTATGTCCTAAACATACACCAATCAAATTAGAATTTTCAAATGCATTAAAACCTTCAAAAACTGGATTTTCAATTAACTATTCATGTAGTATCTGATATTCTTATGAGATTTCGCTATTTGTCATCTGAACAACCTTAAAAGTGTTAGTTATTAAACAACTCTTATATTCTTGTACAATGTATCCCGTTCAGCAGGTGTTCGGCCCATATTTCTTATTACCCTCTGGAAGTTTTGTGGATCAGTTTTCACACCGTGTTCAGCTCCAGCAGATTTGGATATGTTCTCTTCTCCAAGAGTTCCCCCAAGATCGTTGGCACCTGCTGTCAGACATACCTGAGCAAATTTAAAGCCAAGTTTAACCCATGAAACTTGAATATTTGGTAATAATTCCCCAAACATGAGCCTTGAAACTGCATAAACCTTAAGATCTTCTATTCCTGTTGATCCTGGGCTGGATATTCCCTCCCTGTAGATAGGTGTGTTCTTGTGCATAAAGGTTAAAGGAACAAACTCAGTAAATCCACCTGTTCTCTTTTGTATACTTCTTAAAATATCAATATGTTCTACCCTATGTTTCAACTTTTCAATGTGCCCATACATCATCGTACAAGTTGTTGGTATTCCTGTTTTATGTGCTGTTTCAACTATTTCGATCCATTTAGCAGTATTCATCTTACTAGGGCAAAGAACCTTCCTTATATCATCGTTTAATATTTCAGCAGCATTTCCAGGGATAGAATCTAAACCTGCATTTTTCAACATTTTCAATTCTTCTGATATAGAAATACCAGATCTTTCAGCTCCGTATAAAATCTCCATGGGTGAAAAGGCGTGTATGTAAATATCAGGAAGTTCTAACCTTAATTTTTGTAATAGTTCCTCGTAGTAATATGCATCTACATCAGGGTGTAGTCCCCCTTGTATACACACCTCCTTTGCACCGTTGTTCCAGGCTGTTTTAGCCCTTTCAACAATTTCTTCAGGACCCAAAAAGTATGATTCACTATTTTCTTCATCACATCTAAATGCACAGAATCCACATGTTCCTGTGCAGATATTGGTAAAATTGATATTCCAGTTTTGTATGTAAGTTACGTTATCACCAACAAGCTGTTCGCGTCGGATGTCGGCAGCGATTATAAGGGCCTGAAGTTCTCTTCCTGTGGTCTTCATGAGTTCAAATGCTTCATCTCGTGATATTCTGGTTTCTAAAGACTTCCCCAATATCTCTTCTATATGGGTGTCAATGTTTAACTGCTCAAACATGGAATTTCATATTCTACTTAGTACCCTTATAAGTTTTGGTTACATAATGATCTCATCGACTGGTTCATTATTGTAAAAGTCATGGCTAAAAATACGAGTATAACCGATAAATTTAAATATTAATTATCCCTAGGTTAAATAGGAGGTGAAATTATGGCCGAATTACCAATTGCTCCAGTTGGAAGGATCATAAAAAACGCTGGTGCTCAAAG
>PMMY01000134.1 GCA_003162655.1 Methanobacterium sp.
GCGTTCTGTTAATAAATGGGATTTATCCCGATTTGGAAGAAGGAATTTTCACATGCAGAGAACTTGGAATAGATGCTCTGGTTGAATGCAGAAACAGGGAAGATATAATCTCTGCATTAAAGGCTGGAGCAGATATTCTTGGGATAAACAACAGAAACTTTCAGAACTTCAGAGTCGACCTTAAAACAACTGAAAAACTTGCAGGATACGTACCGCCCGAAGTTATTCTGGTATCTGAAAGCGGTGTTCATGATGCAAATGATGCTTTAAAACTCTCAAAGTACGGTGTTGATGCACTGCTCGTAGGAACATCTATAATGGGTGCATCTGGAAAGAATGGCATGTTAAATACCGCCTCCAGTATTATAAAAACTTTAAAAGGCGCAAGGGTTGTTAGAAATGCAAGTTAAAATNNAATCTAATAGGTTTTATAAATATTGAAAGATCCAAGAGGTACGTAAAGCTTAGGAGGATCAAAGAGTTAGTTTCATCAATGAAAAATAGTGGAAAGGCAGTTCTGGTTTTAGAACCTGAAAATCCCGAAGAAGTTATCATGAGAATGAAAAAAACGGGTATAAGAAGTGTTCAGCTTCATTCACTAACCAATAATGAAATCAAGTACCTCAGATGGATAGAGGGTTTTCATAGAGACCCATTTGAAAGTAATATGAAGATTATACGGGTGGTGGGATTAGCAGATGACTCACTTAAATTTATGAATGGAAATGAATTTAGATTTTCTCACAATAAAAAAAAGGAGATAGAAGTTTTTGCAAAAACATGCGATGCAATACTTTTCGATTTCCAAATAAATGGTAAAAGCGGTGGAACAGGAAGACAAATTCCAATAAGAATATTATCAGAAGCGGTTAAAATCGCCAAAAATTCGAATCATAACGTAGAAATATTCCTTGCTGGTGGAATGAACTCAGAGAGGCTTCAAAATAAGAAGGAAATACTGGAAAAAGTAATAGACTACGTTGATGTAAATTCAGGTGTAGAATATTCACCGGGAATTAAAAATCATGATCGTATAGATGATTTAATGAAGATCAGCGCATTAATATGATTTTAGCTTTAAATTTTATGGATATTTAAATTAATTACGTGGATGTGATTTAATGATAAAAGAAGGAAAGTTTGGTAAATACGGCGGAATATTCGTTCCAGAACTCATTATACCTGCTTTAGAAGAACTGGAAAAGGCATTTTTGAGATATAAAGATGATGAAAAGTTCACAGAAGAACTTGAATTTTACCTACGCGAGTTTGCTGGGAGACCAACNNATGGGTAAAAAACGTTTAATAGCAGAAACTGGTGCTGGACAGCATGGAATTGCAACAGCTGTAGTTGGTGCAATGTTATCTATCCCTACTGAAGTTTACATGGGTATTGAGGATGTTGAAAGGCAGAAACTCAATGTTTTCAGGATGGAATTATCAGGTTGTAATGTAATACCAGTAGAAACTGGTTCAAAAACACTAAAAGATGCAATAAACGAAGCATTCAGGGATTGGATCACCAATGTTGAGACTACCCACTACCTGATAGGGTCAACCATGGGACCACACCCCTACCCAACTATGGTTAAACACTTCCAGAGTGTAATAGGTAACGAAGCGAGGAAACAAATTCTTGAAAAAGAAGAAAAACTTCCTGATGCAGTTATAGCATGTGTTGGTGGTGGAAGTAATGCTCTGGGGATATTCTCAGGTTTTATTGAAGATAAAGATGTCGAACTTATTGGAGTAGAAGGCGGAGGAGATGGAGTTGAAACAGAAAGAACAGGGGCAACTCTCTGTAAAGGTACTGAAGGAATACTTCATGGTTCACTATCGTTCGTACTGCAGGATGATAACGGCCAGATATCAGAAGCCCACTCTGTGTCTGCGGGTCTTGACTATCCTGGAGTTGGACCTGAACATGCACACCTCAAGGTAACAGGACGGGCAAATTACGTTGCAGTAACCAATCAAGAAGCATTAAGGGGATTTGAATTATTATCCAAGTATGAGGGTATAATTCCTGCTCTTGAAAGTTCCCATGCAGTTGCATATGCAGAGAAATATTCAAAAATTAAAGAGAACAGTGGAAAAACCATTATTATCAATCTTTCCGGCAGAGGAGACAAGGATATGTTTTTAGTAGCCAAGGAAATGGGGGTAGAAGTATGAACTCCCATCAAAGATACACTGCAGATGTGAAAAATGTTGTACAAGATTATTCAGAAATGTTTCAAGATATGAAAAATAGGGATGAAGGCGCATTCATCCCATTTGCTGTTGCAGGAGATCCTGATTTTGAAACATCCCTTCAAATTGTCCAACAATATGTAGATAATGGTGCTGATGCTCTTGAAATAGGTTTTCCCTTCAGTGATCCAGTTGCAGACGGACCAAGTGTTCAGGCTGCAGATATAAGATCTCTGAATTCTGGTATGACGACTGAAAAATGCTTTGAGTTCATAAGCAGAATTAGAAAATTTACTTCCATTCCGATAGGCATACTAGTTTACTACAATCTCATATACAATATGGGTTTAGAAGAATTTTATCGAAAAGCCAGAAAATCCGGCATAAATGGAATTTTAGCAGCAGATTTACCTCCGGAAGAATCAAGTGATGCTGTTGATATGGCTAAAAAATATAAAATCGACCAGATCTTTATGGTTGCCCAGACAACCAGTAACCAAAGGATAAATGAGATAGTTAAGCGGTGTTCAGGATTTCTTTATGTTGTAGCTGTTATGGGTGTTACAGGTGCAAGGTCAGATATTAAAAAAAGTACAGTTGACCTTATAAAAAGGGTTAAAAATCATACAAAACTCCCTTTAGTCGTTGGATTTGGAATTTCAAAGCCAGAACATGTTAGTGACGTAATCCAGTCTGGTGCAGATGGGGCGATAGTTGCAAGTGCTATAATAGATATTATCACCGATAAAATATATGATATGGATACGGCCAAGGATGAAATTGGAAGCTTCTGTAGGGAACTCAAGGATTCAACAAAATAGGTTATAACCTAAATTTCGAATAAAGGAATGTGATATCTATGATTCGTGAATGTTTAGCCAAAATTGTATTAAAAATAGATTTGAACGAAGATGAAGCTTATAATTGTATGATAGAAATGGTTAGTGGTGAAGCAGGAGTAATCCAGAGTGCCGCCTTTTTAACAGCCTTAAGAGTTAAAGGGGAATCTGTTGAAGAGATCACAGGCTTTGTAAAGGCTATGCGTAGTGTGTGTATCGAAATATCACCAGAACTTAGAGATCCACTTGTTGATACATGTGGAACTGGGGGTGATCGCTTCAAAACATACAACGTCAGCACAACCTCTGCAATAATAGCAGCTTCATGTGGTGTTGCAATAGCCAAACATGGAAACAGGAGCATAACTAGTAAGTGTGGTGGAGCTGACATTTTAGAAGCCCTAGGAGTAAATATAAACTGTGATGCTGTAGGAGTTGAGAGATGCCTTGAAAGCACTGGGATAGGGTTCATGTTTGCACCAAAGTTCAACCCAGCCATGAAGAGAATGATGTCAATTAGAAAGGAACTTGGTATAAGGACTGTTTTCAACATTTTAGGGCCTTTGACTTCGCCAGCAAATGCGGAAATACAACTTCTGGGTGTTTTTGAACCAGAATATGTTGATATTATTGTAGAAGTCCTTAAAAATCTTGATGTGAAACGTGCTATGGTTGTACACGGTTACGATAACAACGATAATCCGGCAATGGATGAAATTTCAACTATTGGAAAAACAAGGATTGCATACCTTGAAAATGGTGAGATCACAATTGATGAGGTTTATCCTGAAGATTTTGGGATTAAAAGATATGATCCAAAATATATTAAAGCTCCTGAGACTATAGAAGGTAATTTAGAAGTAGTTAAAGGTGTTTTATCTGGAAAAAATGATTCAAAGGAAGAAGATGCAAGGCTTGAACTGAGCCTAGTTAACACAGCTGCAATCCTTTTCATAGCTGGAAAAACTCAAAACATGGAAGAGGGGATAGAAATAGCCAAAAATTCCATTAAGTCAGGATTGGCCGTGGAAAAACTTTTAGAACTTGTTGACATAAGCAATTCCACAGGAAACTTTGATCCAGAACCATTTCTGTGTAAATAATAGTTTAAACATAATAATGGCATATAACTTCAAAAATAACTGTTACACTTATTAAACCTGAAAATTTTTGTTTTAAAATATTCAAAATAAAAAATGAGGTAAAAAAAATGAGGTAAAACTAACTTTACCCATTTACCTAAATCACATTGCTCCATTAATATCTTTTTTTC
>PMMY01000293.1 GCA_003162655.1 Methanobacterium sp.
AGTATGTATGCATCAAAATAATATCTGTCCTAATTTTTCTCGCTTTATGATAACTTCTTCGCCATTGGATGCGACATATGAAACTTCAGTAATCAAATGATTCAAAGGTTTGCTTAATATCCTTAGCTTCTAAATCCTCATCCTCGACCAGTAGAATTTTGATATCGGCCATTATACCAACCTCGACCATTATACTAATCTAACAATTATTATGTTGTTTCCTCTATTTGCAACTATTGAAATGAAAACAAATATCTTCAACAAATTCTAATAAATTAATTTTTAAATAAAATATTCAAGCATCTTTTTTAATTTTGTATAAAAAATTCAAATAATTGGACTTAAATATCATAATTGATATACAAACTACTAGCATTGTTAAAATTATAACAAATTAGAATGTTAAGACGGAACGGAGCTATAANNCAACAAAATGAATGATATTTTCAAATTTATAGAATAATTGATAAATTTATATTTTTGGAATTAACGATTTTAAAGATTATAAACGGAATGATACCATGGCTGAAAATCAGTATAAGTGGGGTGTAGTGTTAATTGCATGTTTGGCAATTTTTATTATTGTTTTAGATACGTCTGCTATGAATGTAGCTATTACTACATTGGTAGTAGAATTGAATACAACTTTGTCAACCATCCAAGCTATCATCGCTTTGTATGCCTTAATTATCGCTTCATTTTTGCTGTTAGGGAGCAAACTTCAGGATATTCTTGGTAGAAAAAAGACTTTTATTATCGGATTGATTATATACGCCTGCGGAACCCTTGTAGCAACTTTGAGTATCAATGCTGCCATGTTAACCATAGGATGGGCAGTTTTAGAGGGAATTGGTGCTGCTTTGATATTACCTGCAACCACAACTATAGTGGGGGCTAGCTATAAAGGTAAAGACAGAGTTACTGCATTTGGTATATGGGGAGGCATAGCAGCGGTGGGAGCTGCAGTCGGACCAATAGTAGGTGGAATTTTTACCACATATCTAACATGGCGACTGGTTTTCGGTTCAGAACTGCTTATTGTTGCAGTTATATTCCTCTTCAGAAATCGCTTAACAGAATCAGAACCAACCTTAAATTGGAAAGATTTAGATATAGTGGGGGCGGTATTATCAATAGTATCCTTAATTTTAATTGTTTTTGGCATATTATTACTGAGCAGCCCCCAAAACTGGGCATATGTTCCAGTATTTGTAGTTTCAGGAGCAATACTCTTTGTAATTTTCTTATACTGGCAGAGAAGAAGGATTAACAGAGGACAAGAACCTTTATCTGATATATCACTCCTGAAAAATCGTGTATTTGGATTAGGTAATATAAACTCGATTATATCACAAATTCCTTTAGCTGGATTTCTTTTTATAATTCCAGTATTCTTGCAGCAAGTAACTAAGGCCAATGCATTTACAACTGGCCTGGCACTTTTACCTGCATCAATTACCATTTTACTCTTTTCATTACTTGGTGCAAGACTATCTTCTAAGTTAGGATCTAGATTCCTGTTGATGATAGGATTTATTATTTCAGCTGCAGGCACATTTATAATGGGAGGAGTATTTAATTTAGACACCCAAATAATTGATATAATACCAGGAACAGTGGTATTTGGTATTGGAATAGGATTTTTACTTTCACAGTTAACCAACCTAACCATGTCAGCTGCACGTACTGATCAAGAAACGGATGCATCTGGATTCCTTAATGCCTTTAAAAATCTAGGTTATTCCATGGGAACAGCTTTAATAGGTGTTTTATTATTAGTTGGAGTATTTGGTGGACTTACTACTTCTATCGGTGCATCTGACTTATCTGGAAATATGACTACAGCGCAGGTACAAGACAACATCGTTAACTACGTGGAAAAAATGCAGACCACAACTCCACAGGACATACCTCCAAATTTGGTGCCAGAAGTAACTCATATAGTAGATTCTGCCTTAAGTTCGGCAATGAAACAGACATTTAACATATTGACATTGATATTGCTCTTGGGATTTATTACAAGTATATTCTTGCCATCAAGAATAAAATAAATCCATAATTAAGTAGATAATTTTTAAATTTAAAGGTGTGATAATGAGTTACGATCTAAAAAAAATAGGAATTTCAACAGTAATCCCTTTAATAATAATTTTAACCCTTCTTTCATTGGGAATTTTACTTCCAATCCTGACAATAGTAATATTTGGAGCTATTTTAGCCTATTATATCCGTTTTATATCCAAAAAAGTCAGACATTATATAAAAAATGATACCTTGTCGGTATTTATTGGGATAATATTATTTGCCATTCCAATAGTTCTGTTGCTGTATTTCACTTTGAGCCAGTTTATACTCATAGCTGAATCTACTTTCGGCTCTTTACATCAAGCTGCAGCAGGTAATTCTACCATGAGCTTGAATCCAATAAATGATGCTGTTCAGAATCTTGGGCTTCCAGGTAATGTTACCCAGACTTTAATAAGTGCCATACAAACTGGAATTACGCAGTTAATCTCGTATTTGGCCAACTCATTTATTGCACTGGTAAGTTCCATTCCGGGTCTTGCAGCCCAGATGCTCATATTAATTTTTACCATCTTTTATTTTGCCAGAGATGGGGATAAAGTGCTTCAATATGTAAAAGATATCATTCCAGATAAGGATATGGACTTCTACCAGGAAATATTCGATAGTGCTGATGACGTTTTAAAAAGCATCATAGTGGGCAATGCTATTCCTGCTGTAATTCTGGGGGTACTCTCAGGAATTTTATACTATTTCCTTGGATATCAATATGCACTTCTATTGGGAATTATAAGTGGAATAGCCATGTTTATACCTATAATTGGTCCGTGGATAGTTTATGGTGCCATCGGGATTATCAGCATACTTCTCGGAAATACCACACAGGGTGTGCTCGTCATACTGTTCGGTTGGATAATAGAAACCACCACAGACTTTTATATTAGACCAAGAATTGCAGTTCAATACTCTGAAGTTCATCCGCTGGTATTCTTATTAGGATTTATATACGGAGCGGTGACAATGGGAATTCCCGGCCTATTTATAGGGCCTTTGATAGTTGGAATCACATATGCAGCTTACAAAATTTATCGGAAAGAAAGGGTTAAATCAAAAAATGCCCCAAAAACTTTTATTAAAGATAAAATCGGTTAAAAAGGAATAAAAATAACCATTTATTAGGTGAACAAAAAAATGAAAATTTCTGATACAGCAAAGACAATCAAATTCGCGGCTAAAAATCCTAAATTTATGGTAGAAAATATGTTATCAAGAGAAGATATAACTGAAGTTGTAAAAAGNNAAAGACTTTGCATTAAATAAGAATAAGATCAATACGACAACATTTGCACGTGGTATTGCCCTAGAAATAGTTGAATTTTTAGATATGATAGGATACGAGTCTAAAGCCATATCTCCCAACTTTGTGTACAGAAAAGATACCCCCAATGGGATAAGGGATATGAAACCCGTGATTTCTCACCGATATCTGGCAGCTAGATCAGGGGTTGGATTTTTCGGATACTCTGGTCATATATTAACAAAAGAGCATGGTGCAGCAATAGTACTAGCTTCAGTAGTGACCAAGGC
>PMMY01000013.1 GCA_003162655.1 Methanobacterium sp.
AACGCTGTATAATGCATGTATTAGTCCGGCATCGCCAATTATATAAGCGCTGCCGTCAGGCTTCTGATTTGAAAGAAAACTGGCAGTTGCCAGAGCACTGGTATAAAAATGTTCTTCATCAATATTTATTCCAAGCCTCTTCATCTTTTCATGAAGTTCTTTAGGAGTTCTCTCGCTTGAGTTAGTGAGGAAAAGGTATTTTTTCCCGGATTTTTCCAGCCATGTTAAAAAATCAATTACCCCGGGGAGGAGTTTGTTACCATGGTAAATTACACCATCCATATCGATAATGTATCCGGCTTTGCTTTTAATGTTTTCTAATACGTTTTCCATTCAGTTCTAATTTATAGACAAATATACCTATGATTTCTTAATATATTAAATCTGCTCAGCGCATTATTAAGAGAATTGAAATACCACAAGGAATCTAAGAAGACGAGTTACACTTCTTTTTTGTAAAGGATATGCAATAAGGTTGGCAGAATGATAAGCANNTATTGCCAGCGGTTGATGCATCTGCGCACCTGAACCAACCCCCGTTGCGAGTGGCATCAAAGCAATTATAGCTCCGATAGCAGTCATGAGTTTTGGTCTCAGACGTGTTGAAATTGCAAAAACAAGAGATTCATCCACTGTTCCTTTCTGACGGTTTGTATTGAATTGCTGAAAAGTAAAAATTGCATTTTCGCCTATAATTCCGACAATCATTATCAATCCGGTATAACTGCCGACATTTAACGGGGTATTTGTAATAAACAGAGCAATAAGACTTCCCGATATTCCCAGAACTGCAATAAGCAGAATTGAAAATGCAGCTTTAAAATCTTTAAACAGGAAAAGCATTAGGGCGAACACCAGCAAGCTCGCCAGAATGAGAATTAACAGGAGCTCCTTGAATGATTTCTGCTGATCGGCATATTCCCCTCCATATTCAATATTATAGCCCTGAGGAAGGAATATTTTTGAATCAATGGTTTTCTGAATTTGCTTCATTGCTGATCCAAGATCTTTGTTATTCAACCTGGCAGTGACGATTGAAACCGACTTTAGATTATCCCTGTTAATCTCGGCAACGCCTTCCTTTAACCAAATTGAAGAAAGTGTGGTGATAGGTTTAAGTTTTCCGTCGGGAAGGAATACAAAGTGATCTTTAATATTCTCCAGACTATTTTTTGTGCTGTTAGGATAGATCATCCTTATAGATGTCATCTGCTCTTTTTCAAGTATGCTGCCTATTATATTTCCCTCAACCATTGTCTGAAGNNAATAGGTTGAACAGATGCCATAAGATCACCAAGCATATCACCTATGACCTGACCGAAATCGATCTGAAGAGCTGGTTGAGTTGCTTCGATCTTCTTCCTGATATCATCAATTACATCAACTGTACTTCTTTTCCTTCCATCCTTTAAATGAATTAGGTAATCACCATCATTGGGTTCGGTTATAAAAAACCCCATCTGAGCACCTGTTCTTCTTGAGTATGTTGCAACCTCAGGTACCTTTACTATTATCTTCTCAACCTCTACAAGCATCCTGTCAGTCTCTTCCAGAGAAGTTCCGGGAGGAGCTTTGTAATCAAGAACAATAGAACCTTCATCNNAGAAAAAAGCTTACCCAGTTCCTCGTTTTTATAGTCCTGATATCAGTTTTTTTCTTTTCAGGAAAAAGTGATCTGACGTCTGAAAACCAGATATAAATAACAGGCAACCCTATCCATGTGACAAAGAAAGAACAAACAAGGGTTATTATCATGGTATTGGTAAGAACATTAAAATAGGCACCTGCAACACCACCGAGTAACATAANNAACAACTACAACGGCATCATCAATAATCAGACCGATCGCAGCGGCAATAGCTCCGAATGTCATTATGTTGAGGGTATATCCGATACTATAGAGAACAATAATTGTAAAAAGAAGTGTTACAGGAATGGTTACAAGAATAGTGGCACTGGCCCTGAAGGACCTTAAAAACATAATTGCCACCAGGAGTGCGAGCAGAAGCCCCAGCCAGAGGCTGTCATTAACACTTTNNGGCGTCCGTTTGCATTTATCCTTGTAAACTCAGTTCTTTCTCTCACATTTACATCGGCAACATCCTGGAGCTTAATAAGCCTTTTGCCGTCATTCCTGAGAACAACATTTTCAATGTCCTTTAAAGTATATAGTCCTGCATCTGTAATATTCAGATATAACCTCCGGTAATCGGAAAGAAACCCATTTGATGTAATAAAATGGTTCTGGTTCAGCTCATCCCTGATAATCTCAGGTGTAATAGAAAATGTACTCATTTTAAGCTGATTAAGCTCAATCCAGAATTCTTTTGTTTTTCCCCCGATAATGCCAACCGACGAAACACCCTCAATCTGTGATAAAAATGGTTTAATTATATAAGTCGCTATGAGATTAAGCTCGATTGGTGTTTTCTTATCACTTTCAACTGTGAATCCTATCACAGGCAGAATAGATGGATTCATCTTTTCAATCTGAATCTGAACATCCGGGGGGAGAGCATTTTTTATTTGTGAGATGCGCGATTCAAGCATCTGCTGATTCACATTAATATCTGCACCCCAGTTAAGAAATGCAGATATTTCACAGGTTCCTCTGCTGGTCGTGCTCCTGAGTATTTTAAGATCAGGAACCTGCTTTATAGCATCTTCCAATGGTCTTGTGACAGTCACCATCATTTTATCAACAGGCTGTTCTCCATTATCTGCTATCACTTTTAATTTTGGGAAAGTGATCTCCGGAAAAAGAGAAACCTGAATCTGTCCATAAAGAAATATTCCACCGACAATCATGACTGCCAGTATAACAGATATCGGATTCTTATATGAAAGAAAGAAATTCTTCATACCGTCATTCTTTTACGATAGTAATCCTGGCAGTATCAGGTAAGCCATAATTACCAGTACGAACAATTCTGTCGGATGGCAGGAATTCAGGATTTGTTATTTCGACTTCTTCATTATTCTCAAATCCTTTGTTCACAACTATTTTAACTGCAGTACTGTCATTTATAAGCTTCATTACCCAGAAGGTTGTCTGTGTTTCATCTCCCAGCACCGCCTGCTTTGGCAGAACCATCGCCTTCTCATTGGTAGATTTCACCAGGTGTATACTCGCTATAAGGTTTCCGGGAAGCCGGTCAATGGACTGTGGTTTTATAACATATCTCATTGTCTGTGATTGCATATCCATTTCAGGAAGTTTTCCTGTTATTGTGCCAATGATCTGCCGGTTATCGGGAAGAATAATTCTGCAGTTCCTGTTTTTCTCAATATACTTTTCAAGTTCAAAAGGGATATCGAGTAAAAAAACCAGACTGTTTTGTTCCGAAANNTATGAGAAGCTATATTTATGAGTCCTAAAAAAACTAAACTGGAGTCACCCTGACCCTGTTTACTTAGCGCCATTGCTTCACGTGTCCTTATTGTAAAAAGCAACTGATCAGCAGCAACAAAATCGCCAGGATTAATCAATATTTTCTCAATAGTTCCTGCAGTGGTTGCCCTGATAATACTTTTATTCATGTAGGTTGCCACAGCAGATAATGCCACGGTCGAGGTTACTGATTTATATGTAACCGGAATTATAGTGACCGGTGTTTTAACTACACTGACTTCTTCAATTGACTTTGTTCGATGCTTACAGGAGAATATCAGTTCTATCGACACTATTAGCAGAAAAAGGAAATATTTGGTTCTTCTTTTCATTAACATCGAAGTATATTATTTATTGGGTTAAAAGGAAATTCATTTCATTTATAACCTGCAGCTTCTGAACATTAATCAGGTTAATGTTTCTGTTTACAGTTTTATAGTTTTNNCTGATCTTTCAGAGCTTTTACAAGTTGATCGGAAGTACTAAGCTGCTCCTCCATACGGGCAAATAGCTCAATCAATGCCTTAAATTCGACAGTAAGTTGTTGAATCTTTTGAAAATATTGTTTGCGATAAGTGTTTTCATAGTTCAGCCTGGTATTCTGGTCAAATTCAAGTTTCTGTTTTTCGATCTCTCTTTGTTTTCCGTCATAAATAGGCATATTTAGACTGATGCCTCCGCTATAGCCAAAATGCCTGTAAAAATTCCA
>PMMY01000284.1 GCA_003162655.1 Methanobacterium sp.
AGATCTATTAAAATTTTATATATGTCCTTTATTGAAACCCTAACTTGTTTCAAGTTGTCCCTGTTTCTTATGGTTACTGTCTCATTTTCTATGGTTTCATGGTCTACTGTCACCGCAAATGGGACCCCTATCTCATCTGCACGGGCATATCTACGTCCTATCGTCCCTGATCCGTCGTACTCAGCTATGACTCCCTGATTTCTGAATTCATCCCTTATGCTGTGTGCTATCTCTATAAGATCATTCTTGTTCACCAGTGGAAAAACACTGATACCAATAGGAGCTATCTGTTTTTTTAGATTTAGATAAGTTCTATCTTCATTTTCTGTATAAGAATGTAGAAGAACAGAGTATATTATACGGTCTATTCCATAAGATGGTTCGATTACATGGGGAATTATTTTTTCTCCGCGTATGATCTCTTCACGTTTTTCAAAACTAATCATATCTGGGGATAATTCGTAAAAATTGTCTTCTAGTTCTAATTTAAAGAAACCATCTTTATTGAAGGCTGATTGGATATCTGAAACATCTAAATCATTTATTGCTGCTAATATTTTCGGTGCAGCACCCTTGAAACTGGGGCCGAACTTCTTCATATCTGGTTTTATTGCTAGGGTGATAATGCTTCGTGGTTCATCGTACTCTACAAAAACACTTAAATCTTCCTTGCTGTGGATGCTATGAGATTTTAGGTCGAAATCTGTTCTATCGGCTATACCTATTATTTCGATCCAACCAAATCTATCTGTCTCGACTTCAACGTCCCAGCAGTCAATTGCATAGTGTGCCATCTCTGTTGGAAGATGTTGTCTAAATCTTATAACATCGGAAGGAATTCCAATATCATTCAGGAACCTTGCTGCCAAGCATAGCTGGTAGGTTAATATCTCACTGGAAATTGTACCATCTTTAACAGCTTTACCTGCATTTGTTTTTTTCGATCCACTCTTATTCATCTGATTTTCTGCTGAAAAGAGTTTTAAAGTATCTTCAGCAAAATTAGAGAATTTTGGATGGTTCTTCATTGATGGGGCTACAAATATCTCTGCTTCAGCTTGTGTGAACTCTCTAAGTCTAATAACTCCTTGTCGGGGTGAAATCTCATTACGGTAAGCTTTACCAATCTGAACCACACCGAAGGGAAGTTTTCCCCTGAAAAACCTTAAAAGTCTTTTAAATGGAATAAATATACCTTGAGCTGTTTCTGGACGCATATAACCAGTTTTTTTCCCTTTTGAACCAATAAGGGTTTGGAACATGAGGTTGTAGCTCCATACATGCGTTAAATGACCGCCACATTTAGGGCATCTGATCTGGTTTTCTGACAATATTTCAGTTAGCCTCTGATCTTCAAGACCCTCTACATCTTTATCTATAGCATCTTCAATGATATGATCTGCCCTGTAAACTTCCATACAATCTTTACACTCAGTCATGGGGTCTGTAAAATGGTCTACATGTCCAGATGCTTTAAGAGCTTCCTCTGGCATTATAGTTGGAGACTCTATTTCATAAAAACCTTCTCTTGTTATGTAGCAGTTTCTCCACTTTTCGATGATGTTGTTCTTTAGAATTGCACCTAATGGACCGTAATCAAAGAATCCTGCTGATCCTGAATATATTTCAAATGAAGACCATAGAAATCCTCTTTTCTTGGCTATGTTCATTACCTTGCTGTCTGTCATATAAAGTCCTCTCAAAATATAAAAATCATTTTATTAATTTAAATAAAATTTTTAATTCAATCCTTAGTCAGGGTGGATCCCCTGATCAGTTCATAATCATGCTTAATTTTACTGGTAACCGGGCGTTTCTGGTTCATATATTTACTATCACGATCNNTGCATTGTAATTCCGAGCCTTCCCATAGATGAACGACCTTCAACTCTTGCAACAAGATTGTCGGGAAGTTCAACTGTTTCATAGGTTGTTGCCAGTGCAAATTCACCGGGATGAATTATGAATGGTTCTCCCTCATCGATGTAAAATGATTCCATATACCCCTCAATATCAGATTTATCCATTGGATCGATAAAAGGCTTTCTTATTAGTCTGAANNTGCCCTCGTTTTCCTTTTTTGATATCTTCTTTTATGTTTATCTTTGATATATCTTTGACTGTATTGGGTATTCCGCAGCTGTTCCCAACTCCAAGTACCATTATATTAGTTCCAGGTTCAGATAGTAATATTGAATTCTCAAGGACTTCAATTACCTTTTTAGATGATTTAAGTATTTTGTTAGTCATTTGACACATAGATTCTTCCGGTCCCATTTTAACAATTATTGCATCAACTTGAAGCTCGTTTTTCACCATCTTTTCCTCAATAATCCACTTATCAACTCCAAATCCACCAATAACAACACCAATACCCTCAGCAACTGCTCCACTTTCTTCTCCTTCGAGTTTCTGAGCTGCATCTACTGTTATTAAACGTTTAATCCCTCTTTCTTCCATGATATTAGTAACAGTTTTTCCAATTTTTCCAACTCTTGCACCTGGACCCTTTGCACGTACTACAACTACTTCTCGTCCTTCTACATTTTTTTCACCAATTACTAAATCTTCAACGTATTTGAGTTCATCTTCAGATAAATCTTTCATGAGTATGCCTGAAACTAACGGCCCCAAACCATCACCAACTGGATTTCCTTCTGAAAATGCTTTTACACCTTCATATTCAGCTTTCACTAATCTCATGATCAGGGGCAGGCCCATCTGAAGCATCAGTAGTATCTGTAGATTTCCTGTTTTCTTCGAAAGTTCCAAGTTATGTCTCACCATTTTTGCAACACCATTGATACCCAATGTTGCCTTTAAGGTCATAGTGATATTCGACTTCCATTCGTCATCTGCTTGGGGTGCTATGGTTTTTGTCATTTGTTTGAATCTTTCTTCGCCCAAATCCAGAATGGTTTCAAACTTGTCCATTACACCGTTAGGATCCAATGAAACTGGTGGAACAATAAAAAATTCCATGAAATTGTCGACTGCGTGAGTGGGATCATTTACTGGATTTCCTTTTTCGACAGAAATTTTTATCAACTTTTTTTTAGACTCTTTAACCATATTTTCAATTTCTAATGTGTAACTTGTTATTGAAGAGTTAATCCTCATCCTAAGCAAAATTGGAATCATTATAATGAGTATTATAACCACAATTATCCCGATTATATCAAATGGAGTTATTCCAAGGAACATTAAACGTCACCTTTAATATTAATTTCCTTTATTCGAACTTTAATCCTCCTAAAAGTACCTTTCAGAGTATGTGCTTCTCTTTCAGATATAAATGCCCTTCCAATTATTCTTCTAAAAACTAAAGATGCATTTTTACTCTTATGTCGAGGGTAGCCGAGTTTAAGAATGATCTCGTCCATACAATTGATCAAACTATCTTTTTCAGCAGCTGAGGCGGATTCAATTCTGTCTAGT
>PMMY01000303.1 GCA_003162655.1 Methanobacterium sp.
GTGGGTGAAGTCATAGGAATAGGTCAAATAGGTGTAGAAGTCAATGGAGCAGAAAAACTAAAAGGAGTGCTTCAAACTAAAAAACCTCAAGTACTCGTGGACTTTACCGTTGCAGGGGCAGCTGTTAACACGATAAAAACCTCATCAGAGTGTGGTGTAAATCTAGTTGTTGGAACAACAGGATTTTCAAACGAGGAAATGAAAGAAATAAGTTCGGCAATTGAAGAGAACCAAGTCAGAGCTGTTGTTGCGCCTAACATGGCAGTGGGTGTTAATGTATTCTTTAAGATAATAAAGGATCTTACAGCCATAATAGGGGACTATGATGTTGAAATCATCGAAGCACACCATAGACATAAGAAAGATGCACCTTCAGGCACAGCTGTTAAAGCTGCAGAAATAATAGCTAATGAATTGAACAGAAACTTGAATGAAGTAGCTGTCTACGGAAGGAAGGGCATAGTAGGAGAACGAACCAATGAAGAAATAGGGATTCACGCTGTTCGAGGTGGCGATATTGTTGGTGATCACACGGTAATTTTCGCAGGCGAAGGGGAACGTCTTGAAATAGTGCACAGGGCTCACAGTAGGCAAGCATTTGTTACTGGTGTAATAAAAGCATTAAGATATGTTGTTACAGCTAAAAAGGGTTATGTAAGTGACATGGCTGATGTTCTTGGATTGAATTAATAATTAATTTATGAGAATGGTATGAATAATAAGATAATATTAAAAGATAGGTGGTTAAAATGGTAAACGTAGGAATTCTAGGGGCAACTGGTATGGTTGGGCAGCGGTTCATTGAATTGTTGGCAGATCATCCAAATTTTGAGGTAACTGCACTCACAGCTTCCAGTAGATCTGCTGGAAAAAGGTACGAAGATGCAGTAACATGGCACCTGGAAAGTAAAATACCAGAGGCTTTAAGGGATACAATTGTTGTTGATACCGACCCAAGTCAAGTGAAAGATGTTGAAATAGTATTTTCAGCACTGCCCGCAGAAAATGCTGCTGTAGTGGAGCCAAAATTTGCTGAGGCAGGTATGAAAGTAGCTTCAAATGCCAGTGCAATGAGAATGGAACCAGATGTACCACTGGTAGTTCCAGAAGTNNGTTACAAATCCTAACTGTTCTACAATAGCCCTAGTAATGACGTTAAAACCACTTTATGACCAGTTTGATATAAAAAGAGTGTATGTGTCAACCATGCAGGCAGTTTCAGGAGCTGGTTACAATGGAGTACCATCAATGGCTATAGTGGATAACCTAGTACCATATATCGGTGAAGAGGAAGAAAAAATGGAGACAGAGACACTACATCTCCTTGGAGACTTCGACGGTGAAACAGTTACCAATGCAAACTTCGGTGTCAGTACATCTTGCCATAGAGTTGCAGTACTGGATGGACATACAGAAGCAGTTTTCATAGAAATGAACGAAGATTTCGAGGTAAATGAAATTAAATCGTCATTTTCAGGATTCAAAGGCCTTCCACAGAAACTCAATCTTCACTCAGCACCAGAGAACCCTGTTGTAATTCGTGAGGAAGATAACAGACCGCAACCGCGTATGGATCGTATGGAAGGTAAAGGGATGGCAGTATCAGTGGGCAGAATTCGTAAAGACGATGTATTTGATAGAGGTTTGAAATACATACTGGTTGGCCACAACACTATAAGAGGTGCTGCAGGTGCTTCGATTTTGAATGCAGAACTGATAAATGAGATAATGTAAATCACTCATTTATTTTTTTTATTTTAAATAAAAGGTCCTATTTATATCAATATTAAAATAATAAAAAAAAGTTTACAAGGTAAAAATGTTGAATAATTTTATCAGCGCAGCAAATAATGTAGACGTGGTATTATTTTACTTCATCAATTTAAATCTTCAGAATCCCTTTTTCAACGTTTTAATGCCTATAATTACCAACATTGGTCTCTACTTATTCTGGTTCGGAGTATGTGCAGTATTAGCCATATTTGGGGGAGAAAAAGGTAGAAACGTGGCTTTAATACTCTTAATTGGTATATTAATAGGCCATTTCATTTCAGATTATCTTAAATATGTTTTTCTCAGACCACGGCCTTTTATGATTCTTACAGGAGTACACCAGCTTGCAAATGCAACTAATTACTCATTTCCATCGGGCCATGCAACAGAAGTATTCGTAGGTTGTATAATTGTTGGAAAAAAGTATGGACATCTTTTATTGTTTATTTTATTAGCAGTTCTGATTGCGTTTTCAAGGGTTTATATCGGAGTTCACTATCCTGGAGATATACTGGCAGGTGCACTGCTTGGAGTGGGAATATCAATATTTGTTCTCCATTTTGAGGATGATATCTTAAAGCTTAAAAACAGGTTAGTACATAGATAATAATAGTGATAGAATGCCGTTATTAAAGGATACCGAGAGGGAACAGTTGAGGCAATTAGTGAAGGCATGCCTCCTAGAGATCAGTAAGCTTAAGATCGAACTAAAAAAGAGTCAGAATGAGTCATCAATATCAACAGAGACAGAGAGTATTCGGATAAAAGATGTTAAAGAAGAATATAATGGGTATATAGCAAGAAAAGATGAAGAAATAGCCAGACTCAATGATATCATTCATGATAAGGAGAATGAAATTGCTGATTTAGATAAGATAAAGGAA
>PMMY01000105.1 GCA_003162655.1 Methanobacterium sp.
TGAACCAATTCTAAAAGCACTGATACAATTATTTGCGTTGATAAGTGACGTCCGGGATATTTCTGAGATCTCAAGCAAGGAGAGGGATATTGTCAGGCTTTTCCTTTCACGTCAATTGAACAGTGAAATGGTAAACCAGTACATGGAAATGTTCGATGAGTATATAAAACAATACATACCGGAAAAAATTGACAGGGGAAGCATTAAANNCTTATGGATTTTATATTATTCGGTGCTGTAATAACAGAAAATGAGCTTGAGTTCCTTGAGACGGTTTCTACAACCTTTAATATTCCACAGACTGAATTTCAGAACATTAAAAGTTTTGTTTTAAATTCCGTCAATGAGATCCCTGAGAAAAACAGGTTAATGGTTATTGACGGCAATAATCACAATAAGTATGTTGGGACAAAGCATTTATTCAGAGAAAATCTTAAAGACATTCTCTTAATTCTGCATATCGAGAGTTCCAATATATNNCAGACCTATACCTTTGATCATGGATCCACAATCCGTGGATCAGTTTCAGATACAATATACTACAATGATATTTCAAGTGTTTTCACAGATGCGACATTTAAAATCAGGATATTATTAGAGGCTGATAATGTCAACCTCAGATTTAAAAACAGCGAATATGGAATAAAGAATTTCAATTTCCGCGAGGAATCGGGGAACCTTGTCGGGATCTTAGGTGGAAGCGGAGTCGGAAAANNGGCTGATTAATGGTTTTAATCTGTATTCTGAACAAGGAAAGGCCCATTTGAAGGGTGTTATTGGTACTGTTCCGCAGGACGATCTTCTGATTGAAGAACTTACCGTATGGCAGAATCTTTATTATAGTGCAAAGATGTGTCTTGATAACCTCACTGAGGCTAAGTTAAGGGATGTAGTCAATAAAACTCTTGGAGAACTCGATCTCGAGGAGATCAGAAATCTGAAGGTTGGCAACAGTCTTAATAAGGTAATAAGCGGAGGACAGCGAAAACGATTAAACATTGCCCTTGAACTAATCCGGGAGCCGACAATTCTTTTTGTTGATGAACCGACATCGGGACTCTCTTCAGTTGATTCTGNNGGATACGAAATATTCTATGGAAATCCTTCAGAGGCAATTGTATATTTTAAAACAAAAGCAAGCTATGCAAATGCACACGAAGACCAATGTATTACCTGCGGCAATGTAAACTCTGACCAGCTGCTTCAGATAATCGAAGCGAAAGTAATCAATGAGAATGGGAAACATACTCATATCAGAAAAGTCTCTCCTCATGAATGGGCCGAATTGTTTTTGAGGGAAACCGAGAAAACTAAACCCAGGAATTTTCATGTCGATAGAACTTTACCGGAAAATTATTACAGTATTCCCGGCCNNATAAGCAGTCTAAGATATTTTTTATACGGGATTTATTGTCCAAGCTGGCGAACAGGCAGTATATAATAATCAGCTTTCTCGGAGCGCCGCTTCTTGCATTTTTGCTGGCTTATTTTACTAAAAATACCTTAAGGGGTGAATATACTTTCAGCGAAAATGAAAACCTGACAGCATATCTGTTTATGTGTATCATAACTTCCCTGTTTCTCGGCCTGATAATCAGTGCTGAAGAAATAGTAAAGGACCGGAAAATACTTAAACGCGAATCATTTCTCAATCTCAGCTGGTTCAGCTATCTGAATTCCAAGGTCATGATAATGTTTTTGATATCTGCCGTCCAGACTATCTCATTTATTCTGATCGGCAATACTATTTTGGAGATTAAGGGAATGACCCTGTCATACTGGCTGGTACTATTCACAACTTCATGTTTCGCCAACATACTCGGGCTAAATATTTCATCCGCATTCACCTCAGTAATAACAATTTATATNNACAATTGTTATTCAGTGGTGTTATTGTAAAATTCGACAGGTTGCATAAAAACAATCTCTCTTCTTATGAGTATGTTCCCATTATTGGTGAAATGATGGCTGCACGCTGGTCATTCGAAGCACTAACTGTCGAACAGTTTAAAAACAACAGGTATGAAAGGAACTTTTTTAAATTTAATCTCGAGATAAGTCAGAATGACTGGTACTCATCATTCCTGATCAATGCCCTTAAGGTTGATCTGAATGAGTGCCTTACACTAAAAGATAGTTTGCCTTATATGCGAACAGTAAAGGAAGATTTTGGTAAACTCAACTATTATATTGAAAAACTGAACAGANNGAAACAAAATCAATTCAGACTATACTGGGAGGAGTTGATAATTTAGTAATTTTAAAAAAAGATCATTATAATAAAAACCTGGAAGATCTGGTTCTGGACCGTTTCAGGGTTGATAAATCCCTCGAGACAGATAACAGGATAATACAGAAAATTGATCCTGCTTATATGAAACCAGTCTCAAAATTTGGCCGTGCACATTTTTATGCTCCTTATAAACAGATAGGGGATATTAAAATTGATACCTACTGGTTCAATATAATGGCATTATGGATTGTTACCCTGATATTATATATTGTCCTGTATTACAATATATTAGAGAAACTTATAAGAGGTTTCTCGAACCTGAAATTAAAAGAATCGGATAAGTAAAAGTATCATTTAAGCCACTCT
>PMMY01000003.1:0-773 GCA_003162655.1 Methanobacterium sp.
AAGATCAAGTTTGCTACTGATATAAGCACTTTATATAAATACAGGGACGCAGAAGCAGGTGTTTTATTTTCGAACGTAATGTTCGGAACAGTCAGGTATTCCAATTCTGATATGACATATAAACCGCTGAAAAATTTCCTGTTACACGGTTCATATCTTTTTGCGATCGATAGTAAGTGGGATTTAGTCCCGACTTTAATATTAAGAGGAGGCCAGCATGTGCCAGTGCTATTCGAAATAGCACCCACCGTTACATGGAATAAACGCTTCTGGGGGAATGTACTTTTGAGAACAGGTGGGATATTAGGTGCCGGATTGGGCGGTGAAGTATATAACGGGATAATGCTGAACTATTCATATAATNNCATCTGAATAAAGATGTTAAGACATCACTGATACGACAGAGGTAAAATCTTACTAATATTTTACCTGCATTCAATATCACAGCAAATCATTATTTTGCTGTGATATTTTAATATTTACATTTTAGTGCTGCTATCCAATAAAATTGTTAAAATGAATATGAGATTCTTCACTCCACTTCGTTTCGTTCAGAATGACAGTAATTTGTTTGGCAGGGGAGTGAAGGAAGGGGTTGGTTGACAGTTCACCGGCCAACCAACCCCTTCCTTCACCCGATACTCTATATTCATTGTCATCCTGAGCGATAGCGAAGGATCTCATAATGTTAGCCGGACAATAATGATTTTTTAACATTCTCCTTTACATTACAGATTAATATCGATCGAGCCACCTGTATTTTCTTGAACTAT
>PMMY01000003.1:781-2920 GCA_003162655.1 Methanobacterium sp.
TCTGGTCAAAGATATAGGTGATCCCAATATCTGCTTGTGGTTTAAGCTGTTCTGATATTTTAAAGAGTAACGAAGGTTCGAGTTCTGTTCTGCATCCAATACCAAGATTATAAGATCCAAAAGCATATACGTGTCTGTCCATCCTGAAATTTCTGTATGTGTAATCACCAATTTTGGTTGCAGCGCCAAAAAGTTGTAATGCGGAAAAGCCAAAGTCAAACCTGGGATTCAATAGATAAATTCCAAAATCCATATCCGGAACAAATACGCCCCTTCGCAAATTGTTATTCACCCATGGTTCATTCCTGTCTTCAAANNCATTAATAATAAAATGGTATCCGGTAAAAGCCAAACCCAATGATATTTGAGTAAATTTTTTAAGCCACATGTGATAGGAATAGGTTGCCTGAAAACCTGTTTTTTGAATAAGTCCGTTCTTGTCACTGAAGATATAACCCCCTAATCCGACCTTACCATCGTTTTTAGGAGTTAACTCTGTCTGGTCAAAAATATTCTGTTTAATTTTAAAGCCTCGTTTAAGTATTCGGGTTTGCCAACTCATGGAAAAAGTTCTGGGCGCTCCTGAGTATCCAACCCATTGCTTTCGGGCAGTCATATTAAAACTTGTATATCCATCACTTCCGGCATGGGCAGGGTTGATCAGAAATTTGTTATAAAGGTACTGATCATATAAGGGTAGCTGTTGGGCAAATGATTCCTGCCCTAAAACGATAAGAAGAAATATATAAAACACCTTTTTAACTAATAATAAAATATTTATTTTCATCTTACAATTGTTATTTCTCCAACAATTGGTTTTGATCTGTTATGCAAATCAATTACATAATGATATGAGTCAATTGGCAGATTAATTCCATTACTTTTTCCATCCCATGGCTGATGATACCCTCGTTCTGATTTCCACACGGACTGCCCCCATCTGTTATAGATTGTAACTTCTGCATTCGGGCACAAATCAATATTTCTAATATTCCAGACATCATTAACTAGATCACCGTTAGGAGAGAATGCCTCAGGGATAATCAGGTTAAGTTGTTCGGGATCTGTCAGTACAACATTTGCTGATGCAGATGACATACATCCAGAGACATTGATTGAAAGATTATTGAATATTCCTGGTGGAGCTGCTACGGTGGCTTTTCCGCCCAGCACAATGACATCGGGAAAACTGCCTGAAGTATATGAGATTGTATAAGTTCCATCTGGAACATCGGTAAAGGTGAAGTCTATTTTACCATCCTCTGATTGTGAAACAGAGTTGACACCGGAAGCGGCAAGGGACGGCAGCGGATGGACAAACACCTGCCCCGATTTCACCGGCCCAAGGCATCCATCTGCTGAACGTTCCTGCACTTCCATCAAATAAGTGTCTGAGATATTCCATATATGTTCAAATTCATTGGAAGTAAACTCAGCCTGAACTACTCCATCAATACTCCATGTATAAGTTGAACCCGGATTAGAAATAACATTATAATGCCTGAACTGTCCTGAACATACATTATCCGGCATAGTTGACTGTCCCTCAACTCTGATAGTGATGAACAGAACTATGCCGAACAATAATATGTATGGATACTTTCTAAGCATCTGTTTTTATTCTGATCATCTAATTGTGATAGATGGGANNCCCACGTATAGTTGGTCATACCAGACTCTGTTGTATAAACAACACCGGCAGAACCGAAACAGACCGGATTGGCAGTTGGTGTTATTGTTGGTACAGGTAGTGGATAAACAGTTACCACAACAGTAATTGGATTTCCTGTACTGCCATTAGCAGTAGGAGTTACCGTATATGAAACAGTTGCTGGAGAAGTTGTGGTGTTGGTCAATGTCTGAACGATTGTTGCCCCGGTTCCGTTAGAGAATCCGGTTGCTGTTCCGCTTGTTAAGGCAGCTGTCCAGGCAAATGTGGCTATACCGACGTTGCTTGATAATGCAATATTTGTTGTAGCGCCGCTACAGATTGCTTCAGAAGAAGGAGTTGCTGTTACGCCAGGTAGTTCATTTACAGTAACTACCACCAATTGAGGTTGTCCGGTACACCCTGCAGCATTTCTTTCTACTACGGATAAAGTATAAACTCCTGTGCTATTCCAATCTACTGTAATATTG
>PMMY01000019.1 GCA_003162655.1 Methanobacterium sp.
ATGCTTTAACGTACTCATCGTACGGCTTCATTATGATTTCTTCAATAGCCTCTTTGTTACTGAATAACGTTATCGCCTCATCAGTGGCATCCTTCAGATTACGGAAAACGACAATGTTGCCTTGCGATTTAAGTTCATTCAGGATACGGTTTGTTCTGGAGTATGCCTGAATCAAACCGTGATAACGCAGGTTTTTATCAACGTATAACGTGTTAAGGGATGGACTGTCGAATCCTGTCAGGTACATATTAACCACCAACAGAATGTCAATCTTTCGCTCACGTACCTTCTTGCTTATATCATTGTAATAGTTGTAGAAACTGTGGTTATCCTTTGAAGTAAAGGCTGTCCCGAACATCTGGTTATAGTGACATATGTATTCGTCAAGTTTCTCACGGGTGTGAGAATTGCTTGAATATGCCACATCAGGCTCGGCTGCAAAAAGTATCTCTTCAGGAATTAAACCGTTTGCGTCTGCATCATTTTCATTGGCAATAAAACTGAATATGGTGGCAATCTTCAGATTGTGCTTCCCACTCATTTTCTTACGTTGAAACAATTCGTAGTATTTAATCAGTGAAGGAATACTGCTAACGCAAAATAATGCCGTAAACTCCCTGTTGTGGGTCTTGGTGTTATGGTAAGCAAGGACATAGTCAACTATTTTATCCAACCGTGTATCGGACTCCATCAGTTCCTCGATATCGATATCCTCAACCTGTATATCAATCTCTTTGGCACTGTCTTTGTTTTTATACTTGCCGACATATTCCACTGAAAATTTCAAAACATTATCGTCACGTATGGCATCCGTAATCACATATTTGTGCAGACACTCACCGAACAGTTCCTTGGTGGTTTTTGTGCCCAGTTCATTCTTAACAGCATTCTCAGCAAATATTGGCGTTCCTGTAAATCCAAACATCTGTATTTTCCGAAAGAAACTGACGATACGCTGATGTGTTTCCCCGAATTGGCTGCGGTGGCATTCATCGAAAATAAATACAATTCGTTCGTCACGAAGTGCTTCCATGCGCTCCTGAAAATGCTTTTTACTGATAGCGGTATTAAGTTTCTGAATGGTGGTAACAATCAATTTTGTATCATCGGTGAATTGCCTGACCAGTTGTGTTGTGTTATCAGTGCCGTCAACGCTGCCTTTGCTGAAACTATTAAATTCTTTGGTAGTCTGGTAATCCAAATCCTTGCGGTCGACTACAAAAACCACCTTCTTAATTTTGGGTAGGTAGGTCAGAATCTGGCTTGCTTTAAATGATGTCAGAGTCTTTCCTGAACCCGTAGTGTGCCACACATAACCATTTTTATGACTGTGCATAACCCTGTCGACAAGTGCCTCAACTGCATAATACTGGTATGGACGAAGCACCATTAAGCACTTTGAAGTTTCGTTCAGCACGATGTATTTGCAGATTATCTTCGAAATCTGACATTTCTCCAAGAATCCTGATGCAAAACCGTTAAGTATGTTGGTGAGTCGTTGGTTTTCCTTATCAGTCCAGTAGAATGTTTGTTTAAATGACTGGTAGCGATTATTGGCATAATATTTTGTATTAACTCCGTTACTGATAACAAATATCTGTATGTACTGGAATAAGCCAGAATTTCCAACGAAGGAGTGACGCTGATATCGGTTTACCTGATTGAACGCTTCTTTAAGTTCCAACCCTCTGCGTTTTAGTTCTATCTGAACCAATGGCAGACCATTTATCAGCAGTGTTACATCATATCGGTTTTTATACTTGCCTTCCATAGCAATCTGATGCGTAACCTGATATTCGTTCTGACACCAGTGTTCAGTGTTTATGAATTCGAAATACAGGTTATCCCCGTTATCCTTAACGATATGCTGTTTTTCCCTTAGTGTTTTTGCTTTCTCGAAGACCGAACCTTTACTGAGTGTATTTAACACCTTTTCAAATTCCTTGTCCGAGAACACGATATTGTTGTGCTTCTCCAACTGAGATTTAAGATTACTGACAAGTTCATCTTCATTACTGATTTGCACTCCTGCATAACCCAGTTCATGCAGTTTTGTAATCAGTTGTTCTTCCAGTATCTGTTCGGGTTGTTTTGACATTTAACGGTTGAATTTCTTTTTGAACTCATTTTTATAGTAGGATGCAGTTTCTTCCTCTCCTGAAAGCATATCCATGAAGAGTTTATTAAACATCTGGGACGATGTGACAATGTCATCTTCGTTGATTTTTTTGTCCGAATCAAAATCAGGGTTGGTTGGCATTTCAATATTTAGTATCCACCATTTTTCAACCTTTACTCTGAGTTGAATAAGTTGAGCAAACTTTTCTGGTAATTCTTCAGGAAGACCTTCAAAAAGTAATGTCATTAATTCGTGGGACAGTTTATTTCGATATTGTCTAAGGACATCATACGTTTCAATATCTTTTGCATCAATGGCTTCCATGTCCTTCAGCCAAAGCAGAGTTGCTTTAACAATACTTTTATCTTTAGATACGACATGGGTGTTATACTTAGGGTTGAACGTGTATTGACCATCCCGAAAACCAGTGTTGAAGAAAAACTTTACTTCTTCAATCACATAATCTTTGAATGCTTCGAATGTGGCAATGTAAAGTGAAGAAAACATAAGATTTCCCTTCAGGTTCTCTGGGTCAAGAAATTTAATCCAATTATCTATGTTGTCATCATTATCCATTTTAGCAAAGCATTTGTTGTAGCACTCCCTGTTTCCATATGGCAGCCTTTTCTATCTGTTTCTGGACATGATAGATTTTATCATCAATGGCGGTAAAAAAACCAGCGATTTTGGTTTGCTCTGCTTCCGATACTGGAAGGTTAATTTTAGCACCGTTTAAAAAAGTATTATTATTGATATTCATTGTGTTTTTAGCACCTTTTTGAACCAAAGGGTGCAAATAATTAAAGGCATTCTTCCAATATAGAAAGTAATTATGAATTAAAAATCCCAAAGCAATGGTCTGTGGATTAAAGACACCATATAGCGGTGAAACTACACCTGTTCTTCCTGTCATATTTTGTTTAATAATTCCGAAGGGAAATTCAGATGTTGGACTCTTTGTATAAACTATATCATATGGGCGAATTATTTTGTAATGAGCAATATCTTTTGCAGAGTATGACCTGCCCAAATGTTCAATCTGATTAATTACCCCCTTCTGTTTNNCATACAATACCTCTGATAACTTCTTCTTTTCCCACTTTGGGTACACATGTCCATTAGCATCCCTGAATCTGATTTTCTGAGAAAATAATTCCTGTAATGTTCCCTTCTTGTATTGTTCCAGAAGGATTTTCTTTCGTTTGAGTTGAGATATTTTCTTATCAATTGCGGTGAAAAATGACGCTAATTTATGTTGCTCAGTGAGAGAGGGGAGATTTAATTGCAATTTGGATAATTGTCCAGAATATAAATGAACAATTGAAATCCCTTGTGCTAATTGAGCAATATCATTTTTCTTTTTGCTGTTTAAATAGTATGAAAGGAAGACTCCATTGTTCGACGTTTTTATGATGTTTAAATCGCCACCAATTACAACACCTGATTTTAACAAACAGGGTNNCAATATCAATCTGTGTCTCACCTGATGCAGGAATTATTATATCATTTGCCTCGCTTAAAACTAAATCGCCAGAATTAATATTTGTTTTGGAAAACACAGAGTCAATTGTTTCATTGTAGATTGTGTACAGTTCCCCGTACCTCACGCAATCCCTCACTCCATTTTCAGAAATATCACTTTTGGGTAATCCCTTACCCTTTGAAAACCTTGCGATATCTCCCAATGTGTTACTGATCCATTCCTCCGTAAATTCTGGGAAATAAATTTGTGGTTTATTCAAATTGCCCATCGTTGTGATATATAAAAGAGGTTGCAATTTTGGGGTATAAAATCTGGATTAAATTTATCCATAGTAATATTAATTAATTAAAATGGTGCTTGGATTTTTAACTCTTTACAAAATCCAGCGATGGTTTCATCTGTGGTTTTCATTTCATCGTCAAGCACTCTTAGTTCGCTTGCAATGATTTTGATATCAACGGATTCTTCTTCTTCAAATGTGGCAACATACCGTGAAATATTTAAGTTATAGTCGTTATCCCGAATTTCATCCAGACTGGCAACATAACTGTACTTATCTGTTGTGGTTCGGTTACTATAGGTATCGACAATGCGGTCAACATCCTCATCACGTAAAATATTCTGTGTTTTGACTTTTTCATAATGTTGGCTGGCATCAATAAACAAGAGGTTATCGGGATGTTCACGACATTTTTTAAATACCAAAATACATGTTGCTATTGACGTTCCTAAGAATATATTTTCAGGAAGTCCAATGATAGCATCCAAATAATTTTTCTCTTCAATTATATATTTCCGTATATGCCCTTCTGCAGCACTCCTGAATAGAACTCCGTGGGGCATTACAACTGCCATAACACCATTTTCTGCTAAATTGTATAACATATGCTGAATAAAAGCGTAGTCAGCCTTGGATGACGGTGCAAGTTTTCCGTATTCTGAAAACCTATCATCTGTCATAAATAACGAACTGGCACTCCACTTTGCTGAGAATGGCGGATTTGCTACAACTGCCTCGGCTTCGAGTTTTTGGTGCTGTGGATGTTCAAGAGTATCTTCCAGTCGGATGTCAAATTTCGTATAATGCATGCCATGAAGAATCATGTTCATCCGACAGAGATTGTAAGTTGTTCTGTTACGTTCTTGACCATAAAACTTTAACACATCACAGAATTTCCCCAATCTTAAAATTAATGAACCAGAACCTACTGTTGGGTCATAAGCAGATTTAATTCGTTGCTTGCCAAGAGTGACAATCCGTGCAAGAACTTTTGATGCTTGCAGAGGTGTGTAGAATTCTCCTGCCTTTTTCCCAGCACCACTCGCAAATTGACCCCTTAAATACTCATATGCATCTCCCAAAACATCAATTTCGTGTTGTTCCAGTTTGAAATCAATCCTATCAAGGTGTGAAAGTACTTTAGCAATAACTTCATTTCTTTGTTCTGCTGTCTTGCCTAATTTTGTGCTGTTCAAATCCATATCCTCGAACAGATGGTCAAAGTCATCTTCGCTATCAGTACCCATTGTACTATTCTGGATGTTTATAAGAATTTTTTGCACGTCAGCAATGATGAACGTGCTTTCTTCTTTTCCGTTGCCATTGCCACGTTTAGCCACTTGTTTGAACAGTTCAGACGGTAACAGAAAATATCCAAGTTTTTCCAGTGATTCTTCTCTTATGGCTTCCAGATACTCTTTCCCTTTACTGGTGTTTTCAGAAATATCAAGATAATTCATCTTGTCTCTCTTCAGCATATCATTTGCGTATATCTCCATCTTCTCGGAAAGATACTTGTAGAAAATAAAGCCTAATATGTAATCACGGAACTCATCCGCATCCATTTTACCACGCAGAGTGTTGGCAATATTCCNNGTTGTCGTTTCTGGTCTTCGCTCATGAGAAAAATAAATCTTATGTTATTGTAATTATGTGTGTTGTATTATATAGGTTAGTTTTATTTCATTTTACTAAGATAGCAAAGCGTTAAAGGATAGCACTATAATCTACCCATCATTTTAGCCTTCTCATCGGTCAGAACAGCGACATAATATTGTATTGCCGTTAAACTGTGCTT
>PMMY01000041.1 GCA_003162655.1 Methanobacterium sp.
CATCAGTACCAATGGAGATTGTAATGCTGAAATTTTTACATTGGAAGGCGGGTTTACAATTAAGGGCCTATTAAATGCTGACATACTAAAAATAAATCTATACTGGCCATGTACGGTACAAGAAATTGGAGGATCAAAAATAACAATTAAAAGAGATGGAAAATTAAGCTTTTTAGGCCTTAAAAATATGATCATGCCTGGTGGACACAACGAACTTAAAGCAGATATCATTGAAGGAGATGATGTTTATCTTGAAAATACTATAGCGAAGGTTGTACGAGGAGATAACATTAACTTAGGCCCCGGATGTAAAATTGAATTGGTAGAATACAAAAACAATTTCAAACAGGATAAAACAGCTGAAGTAGGCACTAAAAAAACCATATAAATATCTTACCGAGAATTATATGATTTGAGATAAATAGAGAGATTAATTATGGCAGAAAATACAGAATCTAACACAAAAAAGAGTTACAAGGGAATGGCAATGGAAGGACCCATAGCCAGATGGTATGCTAAAAATACCAAGGGTAACATTGAACAATACAAAAACTGGGCAAAAATCATAGATGAAAATGTAGAAGAAAGAAGTAATGTCCTTGAAGTTGNNAGACCAAGTGGGTGTAAATGTTAAATTCAGACATGGAGATGCATCTAATATGCCCTTTGATAATGACACTTTCGATTTCATCGTATGTACAGCAGCATTTAAAAATTTTACCAAACCGATTATGGCATTAAATGAAATGTACAGAGTTTTAAAGCCCAATGGAAAAGCATTAATTATAGATTTGAGAAAAGATGCTTCCAAAGATTCAATTAACGATCATGTAGAAGGTATGGGATTGAATTGGATCAACACCCTCTTCACGAAGTTATCCTTCAGGTTCATGCTGTTGAGAAATGCTTACACTGTAGATGATATCAAAGAGCTTGTATCCCACACCGATTTTAGAAAATATGAGATACCACAAGATCCTATGGGATTTGAATTATGGCTTCAAAAATAAACCAATTCTATATCTTAAAAGTACGTCCATGGGGATACTTATCGGATTATTGAATTTTTATTGAAAAGTACTGTCTTTAAATTTTTTAAGTTGGATTACAACTTCATCTTNNATCTGGCTGTTCAAATTTATGTTCAACATTAACTATTAAAATTCCGATTGAATTTCTAAAGGAAACATAATTAACTCAAGGGCCATAAGATTATTAACAAATGAAATTACCTCATATTCCAATAATATCCTATAGTTTCATGTTTTTATTAGGATATTAAACACCTGATCAAAATTGTCTATACATGACCAGTATAACCATTTTTATAGTTTCATATGCAGGTTGACTGAAAGTTTAATATTTTTATGTGAAAATGCTCACAATGATTTTTTTAATTTCTCCCTCTATAGATTAGTTGATTCGATTAAACAATATTATTCGCAGTTTATAACACTTAATACTCCGTTATACAGAATGAAATTGTAATACTTGTACTCATTAGACTGATTGGGTACTTTGCAAACACCTCAATTACACATAAATTATATAAAATGAAAACATACATTACAGTACTAAATTGGATTGGGATTGGTGAGGAAAATGAAAGTTTGATCTATTCATTTGTTCACCATTACACACTAATTTGGATATATTTACAGTTTCAGAGAAGGACATTAGCATGCACATATCAGAGGATATGAAGTTAGAAGGAATTGGTAAGTTATTATTACTTGTCAGTCTAGTATTTATATTCGGATTTATTGGATCCATTAGTGCAGCTACCATAACTGTAAATCCGGGTCATAGTATCCAATCTGCAATCAATTCAGCAAATGATGGGGATACGGTTGTAGTGAATGAAGGTACTTATTATGAGAATGTTGAGGTGAATAAGGAGATTACCTTAACAGCTAATGGTAATGTGAATATAGTTGCAATGAATAACCAAGATCCTGTTATCACGGTAACAACAAGTAACACAGTAGTTAAAAACTTCAAACTAACTAATTCACTTGTTGGTGTACAGTACTATGGAAGTGTAAGCAACAACCAGCTCATCAACAATATAATTGAAGGAACCGGGATAACCTATGGTAATGGCATTAGTTTCTCACTTGGTACAGCATTAAACAATCTTGTTCAAGGAAACACCATCAGCCAAGTGTTACATGGAATTCTATTTAACGATGGAAATGTGAACAACGTTGTTGATAGTAATTCAGTTACACTCGGGGGAGATGGAGCTGGAATATATGCAATTGACGGTTCAAGTGGCATGACTATCTCCAACAACTATGTAACCAATGCACAAGATTCAATAGCATGTCAGTCATTAAATGGTGGTCTTGGAGATTGTTTCACAATAATTGGAAATACATTAACTGATAGTGTTAATGGATTATGGATGAAACTATCTAACAGTATAATAGAATACAACACTGTAGCTGGTTGTAATATCAGCGGATATGACGTATCAGGATCTAATAATAAGATAATCAACAACACTGCAACATCTAATCAGGTTGTTGGAATAATTGCAGAGCAGTGGGGTGATTCAGATAATGTGGTAATAAACGGTAATGTACTCACATATAATAGTGCAGGAATAAATACCAACTCACCAGGTGCAACCATTACAAACAACTACGTATGGCACAATGGAATGGGAATAGTCAGTACAGGAGGCAGCGCTGTTGTAACTGGCAACAATGTAGGTAGCAATTCACCGGACTATATTATTCAAGGTACAGGAAACACACAAAATAATCCACCGGGACAGGAATACCCAGTACCCACTAATGTACAACCAACCGATCCACCCATAACGTCACCAACTGTTACTACAGACAAAACACCACCTAAAGTCATTAAGACATCACCAAAAACCAATCAAAGAAATATTAGTAGACGTGCCAATGTCTACATTAAATTCAGCAAAAATATATATAAAACAGCGTACTGGTCAAAGGTTTACATTAAAAACATGAGAACTGGAAAGTTATTAAGAATTAGTAAATCTATTAAAAAGAACCTAATAACTATCAAAACTAAACTAAAAAGTTCAAAGACATGGTATAAAGTAACAATATCCCATGCAGCCATAAAAGACGGTGCAGGTAGCAGGTTAAAGAAAAATTATATATATAAATTCAAAACAAAATGATAAAATCCGATTTCTTAATTATTTTAATTTCTTGAATCTTTGATAAAAATATCTTTGATATCAATAATCATCCATGAATTCTTGGAATATTAGTTTTAATCACCTTTGGTGGTTTTGTAAGCAATTCTAATAACACTGTTGCACTGTTTTGTTCATCATCATTGGTTGAATAAACAAGTGTCATTGTATTGTGGAATTTTTCTAATATTTTTAACTGCTTAATCAGTTCTTTTTTTGCCTTAACTTCGTTTAAATATTTTTTTTGGAATTCGTCCCAATTATCTGAATCTTCGAACCATTTCCTAAGATCATTGCTTGGTGCTATATCTTTAATCCATAAATCCACTTTTGCCTCATCCTCTGATACTCCACTGGGCCAAGATCTTTCAACCAGAATTCTGAATTCATCATCCTTTTCTGGAGCTTCGTATAAACTTTTAATCTTGAACATAGTAAAACCAAATTATATTATGTAGTTTTTTGCTTTACTCTTTTATGAAAAAAACTTGAATACCATTTTTAAGATATGTATCTCCATGAATAGATAGTTTATAATATTAATCAGATTATTTTCCTCTAGCTTCATGTTTAATAGCTTAATCTTTTTTTCATCAATTATAATAATTCTTAACAGATATATACCAAAATTATTTAAAATTTGTTGGACAATATTATAATAACTGGGTGATAAAAAATGGTTGAATTTATAGAGCATATTGTAGGACATACTGGAAAGGACAAATCCACTATAATACTCTCTGATATGAATTTTCCAACAGAAAAAACAGATGAAATTAAAGAAAAATTATTGGAACACGAATATGTAACAGATGTAAAAATTGTGAGAAATAATCGAGAAATTTTATTGGCATTAGATCGTTCTGTTGAAGAGTGTCCTGATTGTCCAGATATTTTTAAGGAATATTATAATTCAGTTTTAAATGATATTAAATAAAATTTATTCTTCTTCTCTTTGAGTAAAGATTTAACGAGATTATATGATAAAAAAAATTAAATTGTTTTCCAATCAATCACAAGAGGTGAATGATCAGAAATTTTATATTCTCTGATATGCCTACCTGATATGATGATACATCCTATAAGGTTGCAGCAAGCTTTGAGGAAACGAAGGCATAATCAATTCTGAACCAAGTTCCTGTAGGGTGATACCAAGTATATCTATTGGAGTTCTCTACTGAATGGTACTTCCATAGGTCAATGTATCCTAATTCTTCTAGTTTGATCAAATCTTTAGGATTGTAATCTGTTTGATTGGCAGAATCTTCTTTGATGCAGCTGTTAAAGTCCCCCATTATCAGCACATTTTCATTATATTCCTCTCAGAGTAGTCTAAAAATCTCTTCCAAAATAAATTCTTATGAGAAATTAAAACAAATAATCATTTAACTCAAAATTATTATCGGATATTGAATGGGTTGTACAGAATCGTTCGCTATATAAAAAAAATAATCTGAAATATACTATTTTTTTCGTAGGAGAAGGACAGGGATATGATATCTCTTTTTTTATTAGAACTGTGGAGCAATTTGATAAAATCTGTAGGTGAGATTCCCTGCCCTTGTTTATTAATATTGTGTGGTGATACTATTTAAATCAGACCCATTCCATTACTGATTCTATTTAACATTAACTATTATTTTGGATTTGTTACATTACACGTACATATCTGTCCACATGGTTCTGCAAAGGTCTGGCAAATAATTTCAGTATTATTAAGAAAATATTTATATTTATAATGTAAATTCTTAGGCTAAAAAATTAAATGATGGTAAAACTAAAATATAACCTATAAAGTGTTTTAAATAACTTTTACAGGAGATGAAAGGAAATGACTTACGTTATGGTTTTACACCATGTTGAGGACTATGACCGGTGGAAGACAGTATTTGAAGAAAATAGTGATATACGCTANNTACCTCGAAGAAATTGAAAGAACTGAATACTGAATATGAACTAAATTGCTGTAATATTCTTTATATGAATTCAATAAAAATTTCCCAATTTTGTACTTTGTGGAAAAATGTAGGTATTTCTATTTTGAATAGATAGTATGCTAATAATAAAAAGATATGGATAAAAAAATCTTACTCGGTTGAGGAGGGAATATAGATGATTATTGTAACTGCCATGATGAACGTAAAACCTGGAAAAAAAGATGCTTTTATTTTAGAGG
>PMMY01000064.1 GCA_003162655.1 Methanobacterium sp.
ATTACTATATATAATAAATAAAAAATCCCTGTTAACTCTGATAAAAACCATTGCATTCCATTAGACAAAAATATAAAATATAATGAATGCCACAAATTGTCTTAAGGCGGTGAGACGTAAAAAGATAGAAAACAATTTATTTTGAATCAAATAAATTAGTTGTTTGCCCCAATTATGNNACTTTATTAGTCTGAAGGATAATTTACGAGGTCACAGAGTCTGAAAATTAATTTTCATGTTTCTTAATTAAAATTTCAAAGTTTCAGGACATACATAAGTGTGAATATCTCTGGCAATATAAAAACTATTCAAAATTATACAAAAGTTATATTAAGAATCAAAATAAGGGCTGAAAATCCTTCAGTTTAGGCAGACGTACTGAAATATTTGACTACTCACTGACATTTTTTGATTAAGTGAAGTACATCGATCGTAAAGAACCCATAGTTTTAGAGAAGGAAATATTAAAGTATTTTACTTCCTGAAGTTGATTCAGATGGCAATCTCNNAACCTGGTTCGTTGTTTAGCACAGTAATTTATATATGAGAACTGAAAAAGTTGCCTGTTTAATAAGTTGAATTCCTGGTTGACCAAATATTTAGGACAATGGTGAATTATTTATTGCTGCTAAAGTTTATCCAGAAAAGAGATAACAGTTTTAATATACTTTAATAATGTTCTTTAGACCTGATCTTGAACTTATTACTTTACGATGAAAAAACTTCTGATCTTAATATTTATATTTTCTGAAATTCTGCTTCAAGGCCAGACGAAGCATGTATTATTTATCGGGAACAGTTATACCTATAGTAATAGTATGCCTCAGATGGTCAGTGATATGGCGACTTCTACTGGAGATAATCTTATTTGGGATGCATCAACTATAAGCAACTATACTCTTCAGCAACATTCAACCGAACCTGCTACTTTGAATTTAATACATCAGGGCGGATGGGATTTTGTGTCACTGCAGGAATATAGCCAATGGCCTTCACAACCACTTTCCTTTGTTCAACAGAATACATATCCTTATGCAACGTTTCTTGATAATGAGATAAACACTTATAATCCTGGTGCGGAAACAATTTTTTATATGACCTGGGGAAGAAGAGACGGTGATGAAACCCGATGTGCAGTGGAACCTGAAGTCTGTACCTATATTGGAATGGACGACCTGACCCGTCAACGATACATGATAATGGCTCAGGATAATCATGCCATTGTTTCTCCGGTAGGTGCAGTCTNNCCGCGGCAATAAGAAACGCTGCCAAATTGGTCGTATATGATAGTTTGCTGACATGGCACATAGGCGAATATGATCTGGATACCCAGGCACCTACCGTTCCTTCCGGTCTTTCAGCCAGTAATATAACTCAAACCAATTTTACTTTAACCTGGGCAGCTTCCACTGATAATATTGGTGTTACCGCATATATGGTTTATCAGAATGGAACATTGGTTACAACTGTTTCAGGTACCTCTGCAAATATTTCAGGACTGAGTGCAGGAACTTCATATTCCATGACAGTAAGAGCGAAAGATGCTGCAGGAAACACATCATCTCCAAGCAATGTGTTGAGTGTTACTACGTCATTTACTCCGATAGTTTTAACAATTACAGGGGTTTTAGCGAACAATAAGGTTTATGACGGGACAACATCAGCAACTCTTAACACCGGTAGTGCCGCCCTTTCAGGAGTTCAGGGTGGGGATCACGTTAATTTGATCACAACTTCAGCTACCGGAGCTTTTGTAAATAAGAATACTGGTACCTTAAAAACAGTAACTACCTCAGGTTTTACTTTAGGGGGAACCGATGCCGGTAAGTATACATTGACTCAACCAACAACAACTGCCAATATCAGCCAGGCCACCCTGAGTATAACAGGAGTGACTGCAAATAATAAGGTTTATAATGCTGCAACAGCAGCAACCATAAATACGGGCAGTGCATCCCTTTCAGGTAAATATGGATCTGATTTGGTTAATCTTATCACAACAGCCGCTGTCGGGACTTTTAATAACAAGAATGCCGGCAACAATAAAACAGTTACTATGTCGGGTTTTACAATCAGCGGAACTGATTCAGGCAATTATACTCTTACACAACCAACATCAACTGCCAATATCACTACAGCTAACCTGACCATAACTGGAGTAACAGCCAATAATAAGGCATATGACGGGACAACAGTAGCAACTCTTAATACAGGTGGTGCTTCCCTGTCAGGTGTTTTTGGAGGAGATGGGGTTAACCTTATTACCACAGGTGCAACAGGTACCTTTGCCGNNGTCTCCACGTCAGGTTTTGCACTGGGAGGAGCTGATGCAGCTAATTATTCATTGACACAACCGGTAACTACTGCGAATATTACAGGGATTGCATTGACAATAACAGGAGTAACAGCTAACAATAAAGTTTATAACGGAACGACTTCTGCAACATTAAATACAGGGAGCGCAATACTTGTGGGTGTCTCTGGCGGCGATGCAGTCAGCCTTTTTTCAACGGGGGCTTCAGGTACCTTTATAAATAAGAATGCCGGTACCTCCAAAACGGTAACAACAACCGGGTTTACTTTAAGTGGAGCGGATGCCGCTAAATACGTTTTGACACAACCGACTACAATTGCGAATATCACTCAGG
>PMMY01000111.1 GCA_003162655.1 Methanobacterium sp.
GGAATAGCCATTGTGGTTTATCTCAACCAGTATCCAAACCAGCCCCGCGAGAGGGATTATGCTTATGCTGGTTCATTTTACTTTTTCTCGGTATGGATAGGACTGGGAGTACTTGCCTTGTTCGAGGGGTTATCAAAACTGACAAGTGAGAAGATTGCCGCTCCGGTTGCCGGTATATTATGCTTTCTTGCTGTGCCGGCACTTATGGGTTCTGAAAACTGGAATGATCACGATCGGTCGGGCAGGTATCTGGCCCGCGATGTTGCATTTGACTATCTGAATTCGTGTGCTCCTGATGCTATTCTTTTTACAAATGGTGATAATGATACTTTCCCTTTATGGTATGCACAGGAGGTTGAAAATAAAAGGACAGATATTCGTGTATGCAATCTTATGCTACTAAATACAGACTGGTACATTGATCAGATGAAGAGCAGAACGTACGGATCTGCACCGCTTCCTGTTACATTTCCGGTTCAAAATTATTACGATGGGATAAATAATCAGCTCTATATAATTGAAAAAACAAAAGACCCGGTCGACATTTCAACAATAATAGATTTTGTAAAAAGCGATAACAAGGCAACAAAGGTCCAGATTTCTGCCACAGAACTACTCAGTATTATACCTTCGCGAACAATCAGAATCCCTGTTGATAAAGCAAAAGTACTTGCATCGGGTACTGTAAAACCCGAAGATGCCGATAAAATTGTTCCCTATATTGATATCAAACTTAAAGGGAGTTCAATACTTAAAAGCCAGCTTATAGTTCTGGATATTCTGGCTCATAATAATTGGGAGCGTCCTATTTACTTCATTACCGGGTATCATAATGATGCTTTGGGACTTGAGGAATATTTTCAATTGGAAGGACTTGCTTATCGTTTGGTGCCAATAAAATCGCAAAATAAAAACTGGTTGGATTACGGCCGTATTGATACCGATATCTTATATCAGAATCTGATAAAGAAATTTGCATGGGGTGGTGCAAATAAGAAAAAAGTAGACATAGATTATAATCATCAGCGTACAATTATAGTTGTGAGAGCCAGGTTAAACTATGCAAAGCTTGCAAAAGCACTGTCCGCTGAGGGGAAAAATGAAAAGGCAATTGAGGCACTTAATTTTTGCATGGAAGCACTACCTCTTGAAAAGATCCCTTACGATCCTTATATGGCAGATATAGTTGAAGCTTATTTCACTGCCGGAGCTACAGACAAAGCTGTTGAAATGACTAAAGCATTTTGCGATTACTATTATAAAAGGCTTGATTATTTTCTTAAGCAGAAGCCCTTCATTATCAACTCAGGTGAATTTGAAATACAATCAGCCATTCAGTATACCTCGCGTGTTGCGAATTCCTGTACGGCTCATGGAAAATCTGAATTGGGTGAAGAGATAACCAAAAAACTGGAAAGCTATTATGGTGATTATGTAAAAATCATACAGCCGAAGGGTAGGCAATAGGGATGTATTGACCGCATGGTTCACAAATAAAGAGGCTGTCCCAAATCAAAAGGGGGACAGCCCTTCTTTTTTGATTTTATTTTTTTGGCACTCTAGCTTTTTGAGGAAGATTTTTGATAAAGACAAGAGAAGTCTCACGCGACTCTCTTTTTAATGTTGTGTGCGAGCGCCAATAATCCTGTTTCTATCTCGACTTTACTGATTCCTCTAAGATTAAATCGTTTAAACCCCTTATTATACTTAATATTTCCAAAAACAGGTTCAACATCAACTGGCCGCTTACTTCTGTGATATAGTCCTGATTGACTATTGAGCATTTCATTAGCTTTGGTTTTGTATTTGTTAAGCTGATGATTGATTTCAAGGATTCTGTTGCCTGGACTCTTATTGCATTGTTGTCTTATTTTGCAGGCTTCACATTTATCTGCCTGATACTTAAGATATTTCTGATGATATCCATTTTCAGTAATACGCTCTCTGATACCGATCCTTTTGATTTCCTGTCCTTCTGGACAAAAATATCTGTCAGTATCTCTATCATAAGGCATGTTTTCCAGTCGGAATGGTGACTTTATATTTTTCTGATCTTTTTCAAAAGAGCCGTATTTAACATACGCTTCAATGTGTTTGTCTTCCAGTATTTTATAGTTTTCCTCAGATCCATATCCTGCATCTGCAGTTACTATTTCAGGATATTTTTTGTATAGATTTTTAAACTGTTCCAGATGACTTTCAAGTGTGGTAGTGTCTGTAGGATTATGATGCAGACTATAGGCCAAAATAAACTGATTATTGGTGGATATCTGTAGATTATATCCTGGTTTAAGCTGTCCGTTTCTCATATGATCCTCTTTCATCCGCATAAATGTCGCATCTGGATCGGTCTTGCTTAGTGAGTTACGTTTTCCGAGTAGAGATTCATATTTTTCATATTTCTGAATGTTCTCCGGCCAATGTTTCTTGGCATAATTCAATTTCTGTTTTAATTCCTGCTCAACTGTCTTTCCTTTTAATACCTCATCAATCTTGGCTATTGTCTCCTTTACTTTTTCATGATCTATTGGGCTAAAGTCAGTAGGAGTATCATCACCAAGTTCTTCCTGGGCGATCTTCTGACTATATGCCCANNTTGGCATTGGCCTCTATTTTTGTACCATCAACGTAGGCATCCCTTAAACTTAAATGTCCAGTTTCTGCAAGCATTATCACAACCTGGGCAAAAATCTCTTTGAGTACCACTTTCAGTTTATCGCTCCTGAACCGGTTTAAAGTATTATGATCCGGTTGGCTCATGCCACTTAACCACATAAAATGGATATTCTCCTTCAGAGCTGCTTCCATCTTGCGACTACTGTAAATGTTACGCAAATAACTATATATCAGTACTTTTAGTAACATTCTTGGATGATAACTGGAGGAGCCTCCTCCTTTATATTGCTTTAATAGAGATGTATCATCCACATTATCAATGATTTCATCTACTATTCGGACAGGATGACCAGGCTCAATCATCTCATCAAGTGACGGTGGAAGAAGCATTAACTGCTTTTGATT
>PMMY01000079.1 GCA_003162655.1 Methanobacterium sp.
TCTTCCCCTCAATGTGAAGCCACAGAGGGTTATTATAAAAATCCTGTTTTAATTTTAAGCAACAAATTCGATAAAAAGAGAGAAATAAATGATTTTGTTGAAAAATTGTCCAATATGAATGATTCCGCACGTAAAAGGGTATTGAATCGGCTTGAAGATAAAATGGACGATTATGGAAATTTATACCTGAGATTTGACAAACAGAGGGCCTATTTAGGTGATCTTAAGGTAGTTGAACACGGAGATTCTATTCATGTAAAAATTAAGATAGCAGCCTATCCAGCGAAAATAAAGGTGGCAATAGAAATTGCAAAGAAATTATTCAAGGATTAAGAACTTTTCAAAGGGTATGTTTTTTGATTTGCACGTTCATGGAAATGAAAACGTGATAATAGAAGCTGAAAGACTGGGATATGCTGGTTTAGGATTAACACGCTATTTTGAGGATTATAATGAAGAATTCTCAAGGGAATTTGATATTTTAGATGATTCTTCTAATATTATAATTAAGAAATGCATTGAAATATCCTGTAAAAATCCTGAAGATCTAAGAAGAAAAGTTCAGAAGTCTAGGAGGAAGGCAGATATATTGATGGTCAGGGGCGGTGATCTGAAGATAAATAGGGCTGCATGTGAGGATCAGAGAGTCGATGTACTTTCACAGCCTTACAGATCAAGGAGAGATACTGGATTAAACCATGTTTTAGCAAGAAAAGCAGCAGAAAACTCTGTTGCCATTGAACTGAATCTCAAAATTCTTTTTAAAACTAATTTAAGATACCGCTATAGGGTAATCAGTCAGTTCAGACATATAATTGAACTTCAAAGAAAATTTAAGTTTCCATTAATTATTACTACCAATGCCAATTCAAAATATGATCTAAGAAGTCCTCAAGACATATCTGCACTTGCGAGATGCTTTCAAATGACCTTTGAGGAATCATTTGATGCCATTTCCAAGACTCCACAAGAGATTATAAAAACCAATAAAGCAAGGGACAGTTTCATAGTTGACGGGGTAAAAACGGTGGAATAATGGTATTAAAGTTTAATATTCAATATTTGTATGAATTTCAATATTATTCAACAGTTATGTGATGATTTAAATGATCCAAAAGCTCAAGATACTCCCTCCAACCCTTCGGGATAAGAAAAGGTATATTGCCTTTGAAGTAACGTCTCTTGGAAGATTGAGCCGTGATGACATAATATCTATGTTGTTGGATGGTTCTTTGTATCTTTTTGGGGCATGTGGTACAGCCAATTTCGAACTATGGGTTGTAAAGTTATGGAGATGTACGAGTGAAAATAACCCTGAAACTATCAATGAACATAGAATGAAAGGGATTGTACGTTGTAGAAGGGGAGAAGTTGATTCTCTAAAGGCTGTAATACCTACAATAACTAACTTTAGAGGTGAACCCGTAGTTTTCCACACACTTGGTATTTCAGGAACCATTAAATCTGCAATAAAAAACTTTATTAAACTATAAGAATAAGATGAAATAATAGATAATAGTTTGTAAACAAGTGACAAGCTGAGAATTATTTTAATGTTATATTCATTTCTACAGAAAAACTTTTAGTGAGGTATATGTATGCAACCGTTTCAAGGAGCAGGATACGATAGGGCTATAACTGTATTTAGTCCGGATGGAAGGTTATTTCAGGTTGAATATGCNNATAGAAAAAATATTCCAGATCGATGAGCACATAGGGGCAGCAACCTCTGGATTAGTAGCTGATGCAAGAGCACTTGTGGAAAAGGCTAGAATGGAATCACAGATCAATAAAATAACATACAACGAGCCAATACGGGTAGAAGGTTTGGCTAAGAAGATATGTGATATGAAACAGATGTACACACAGCATGGTGGTGTAAGGCCATTTGGTTCCGCCCTTATAATTGGTGGAGTAAATGAATCTGGATGTAAACTGTTCGAAACCGATCCTAGCGGAGCTTTAATTGAATATAAGGCTACTGCAATTGGTGCCGGAAGACAAATTGCAATGGATGAATTCGAGAAGAAATATCAAGAAGATATAAAACTTGAAGAAGCTATAGAATTAGCTTTGGATGCAGTTTATGAAGCTACAGAAGGTAAAACTACGGTAGCCAGTGCAGAAATTGCAGTTATAGATGCTAAAGATAAGAAATTCAGAAAATTGTCAGATGAAGAAATAACAGAGCATGTTGAAGAACTCCTCATAAGAAAATCCAAGGAGGAAGAAGAGGACTAAAAATGGTAAACCTTGAAGATGCAGTCACAGCACGCTTGGAATACTTTGGAGAACACTTTGAAATATTGGTGGATCCAGACCTCGCCTCAGATTTTAAAAGGGGGCAGGATATTAATGTTGAAGATATTCTAGCTGTAGAGGAAATATTCAAGGATGCAAAGAAGGGTGATAAAGCATCTGAAGAAGCCATGATTAAGGCTTTTGACACAACAGATCATCTTGAAGTTGCTGCTGCAATTATGCATAAGGGCCAGATTCAATTGACAGCCCAACAACGGAAAGAAATGCAGGAAGAGAAGAGGTTAAAGGTTATCACAACCATAACTAGNNATAGCCATGGAAGAGGCTAAAGTTCGCATTGATCCGTTTAAAAGTGTTGACGAACAAGTTAATACTACTCTCAAGGCCATACGAATCAAGATACCCATAAGATTTGAAAAGGTTCGGGTCGCGATAAGGGTCCCTGGAGACTTCACTGGTAAGGTTTATAGTGCAATACCCGAATTTGGAAAGACAACGAAGGAAGAATGGCAACAAGATGGTTCATGGGTAGCAATTGTTGAGATACCTGGTGGTATGCAGGAAAATTTCTACCAGAAACTCAACGAGCTTACAAGAGGTCAAGTAGAGACTAAATTGCTCTGATTTGTGATCAAAACTACTTTCATTTTTTTGGCATTCCAGAAAAGGAGGCAGAATGTGATATTTGTAGAGGATAAAGAAATAGTAATTCCTGGAGATATTCTTTCAGACGAAGAATATCATTCAGGAAGAGGAACTTTCAAGGAAAATGATAAGGTTTGTTCTTCCCTAGTAGGCCTTGTAGCCATAAGGGATAAAAAGATAAGTGTTATACCCTTACAGAGCAAATACATTCCAAAAAGGGGAGATGTTGTTATAGGTGAAGTAACAGATATAAGATTCTCAATGTGGAATCTAGATATAAACTCTCCATACTCGGGCTTTTTACCAGCTTCAGATGTTTTTGGAAAGGAAAAAAGGGAACTTAACAGAACCTTTGATGTCGGCGATGTTTTATTTTTAAGAGTGGTCGATGTTGATGAAGTAAAAAAAGTGAAACTAGGCCTCAAAGGTAGGGGACTAGGAAAATTTAGGGGAGGAATCCTGATTAACATCACACCAACCAAGGTTCCAAGACTAATAGGCAAAAAAGGTTCGATGATCAATATGATCAAGGACGAAACCCATTGTGAAGTTATTGTTGGACAGAATGGAGTTGTATGGGTTAAGGGAGAACCTGCAATGGAAAGGGTAGCTGAAAAAGTCATTAACATGATCGAAGATCAGGCCCACACATCAGGACTGACAGACAGAGTAAGGGACATGCTTGCCAAACTTCTAGGTCGCGAACCTCAAGAATCAGAGATAGAACCAGAAATATCAGATGAAGTTGAGGAATCTGGAGAACTTGAGATATCAGATGAACCTGATGATATTGAGGAATATGATGAAATTGAGATATCAGATGAATCTGATGAACTTGAGGAATCCGAAGAACCGGAAGAAAAGAAAGAAAGTAAAGAGGATGAAATGGATTAATCCAAATAAGGGGTGATTATCATTATAACCAATACCAATCTAAACACCGGTACAGAAACCAGTGCAAGAGCAGATAATAGAGCTTTTGATGAATTAAGAAATTTGAAAATAGAGGCAGGAATTCTTGAACGGGCAGATGGATCAGCATACCTTGAAATTGGAGGTAACAAAGTGCTTGCCGCTGTTTACGGACCGCGAGAACTTTTTGTGAGACGTTTAATGCAGCCTAACAGGGCTGTTTTGAGGTGTAAATACAATATGGCGCCATTTTCTGTTGACGACAGGAAGAGACCCGGACCTGATAGGAGATCAGTTGAGATTTCCAAGATAACATCAGATGCACTATCACCTGCAGTTTTCCTTGAAAAATTTCCTCGCTCAACAATAGATGTTTACATAGAAGTTCTTGAAGCAGAAGGTGGAACAAGATGTGCTGGAATAACAGCAGCTTCAGTTGCACTTGCAGATGCAGGTATTCCAATGAGAGATATGGTTGTTGCGTGTGCAGCAGGGAAATCAGATGGCAATGTTGTTTTAGACCTATCAGAAGTTGAAGACAAAGAGGGTGAAGCAGATCTCCCAATTGCACTGATGCCAAGAACAGGTGAAATCACACTTCTCCAAATGGACGGACACCTCACAGAGGAAGAATTTCAGAAGGCACTGGACCTTGCAATAGGTGGCTGCAAGAAGATAAGTGAAGAACAGAAAAAAGCCATAAAAAACAGGTATGGTGATTAATATGGTTCATATAGTTCCAGAGATCATAAAGGAAAGCGTAACGAATCTCGTTAAGAATGGTGAAAGAACAGATGGAAGAGCCTTTGATGAATACAGAGAAATATCTCTTGAAACAGGAGTCATAGAAAAGGCAGAAGGATCTGCAAGGGTAAAGATAGGAAATACCCAGATAATGATAGGTGCAAAACCACAGATAGGATCACCATTTGGTGATACTCCCAATGTAGGGGTCCTCATGACCAACACCGAGCTTTTACCAATGGCTGCACCAAACTTCGAATCAGGACCACCAGATGAAAACTCAGTTGAGCTTTCAAGGGTCACTGATAGATGTATAAGAGAGGGAAAGGTTGTTGACCTTGAAAAACTCTGTATAGTTGAGGGTGAGAAGGTATGGATGG
>PMMY01000085.1 GCA_003162655.1 Methanobacterium sp.
ACCGGACAGGTTGACAAACTAAGGTCTAGGTTGATCGTTCTCTTTAAGTTAATTTTTAAAGTAAATTATAAACCAAAAAAGTAAATTATGAAAAAGGTATTATTCGTTATGGTATTTTTAATGGGAGTTCTAGTGGTAAATGCTCAAATGGATACCACTAAAGTAATGTCCACCAAAACTACAATGTCAACTCAACAGGCTGTAAGAACACCTGTTAAGCCAGCTGATCTTTTGAAACCAATAACAGACAATGTCGCTAAAGATTATGCCGGTTACAGTATTAAAGAAGCCACAAGTGTTAAAGCTAATAGTGCTGTTACTTATGAAGTGGTTTTATTTAAAGGAGTTGAATCTGTAACTCTTGTATATGACAAGGATGGNNATTAATGAATCAGTCATTGAAGATAAGGAATTAAATACTGAGAACATTAACCATATTGAAAACGGTGCCCCGGGGCACCGTTTTTTATTTTGCATTTATTCTGATCACCAGAGAGATCTGTAGGGATTGGTCATCAGCACGACTATAAAGATCTATTACCCTGAATAAATGTCATTCAAGATATCTAAGAACTATTACGAAGACAATTAATTAGCTGAATGGCGAAAGAGACAGGATGTAATCTGTAATAATCCCGGTTTTCTCCATCATGTATAGTAATACTTCCTTGCCAGAAAAATGTGGGAATTATATAATCTTTTCAGATACTTGTGTAATACATCCGGATATGAATCTTTTCAACTTTGCTATTGAAATATTCAGACACACAATTAAAAATTATCATTATGCCAGNNTTGCAGAATCTTAGAATTTGATTTTCCAGTTCTTCCCGGGTAAGTTTTATGACATGCAAAAAAGGGTATCCAAGCCAGACTTGTGAGATACCCTTTTTTATTCCTGCATTCTCATGCAGGATTTCTTTTATTATTCAGATATTTTCCCTTTTAATGTGAATAGTTTTTTTGTGCACAAAAAAATGTGAGCCCATTAATTTCAGTCATATCCAGAACTTTCATTTCAGCTTCCTCCAAATAAAGCGTAACCGTGTTTTTCGTCATATATCTGTTTGTTCTGGTATCCATTATACTATAAATCAAATTTAAAAAAGGTATCCTCGATGAAATAAGATTTTCCACCAGGTCAAACTGTCCTGGGGTAATATTCTGCCGCTTATGAGAATCAGATAAAAACCTGTATGGATTTTTGTTGTCAGAAAAACACCCGATTAAATAGCTATCAGGTTGCAGGATACAATATATACTATTNNAAAGCCAGATTTAAGTGTTCGAGATAATTTGAGAAGAGCTTACCTATTTCTCCGGAATTCTTTTCAGAGAATGGATTTTTATCAATAACTGACTTTCGCGATTTGTCATGATAAAATGACAATCTCTCACTCTGTTCTTTATTGGTATTATTATCATATTCTGATGCTGTTCTTTCCACGGTTTCAAGTATTTATTCGGTTAGTAAATTAGGGATGAAAGATATCACCATAATCTGGCGGAATAGTTACATATTTTTTTTTATGAATTGCACTTTTCACATATTTTCACTCCTCTTATAACTATTGTTTATTTATGGTTCTCTCATAATATTTAACCCTCCANNATAACTATTGTTTTTCTCTGGTTCTCATATAATATTTAACCCTCCATATTGCATCTATTTTTCCATCTTTTTGAAAAATAAACTAAATTTATCTGTCATTTGTTCAAAACAGAACTGAAATGTCATTCAATTTCTTCTATTTCATGTAAAAGTGATGGACGAAAAACTGCTTTATAAGATCCATATCATGGGCCGCGTTCAGGGTGTCGGATTCAGATGGAGCGCTGCAAATGAAGCCAGAAACAGGAATATTAAAGGGTATGTAAAAAATTTATCCGACGGGAGTGTTTATCTTGAAGCTGAAGGTTCTTTAATACAACTTAACATTTTTGTGGACTGGTGTAAAAAGGGTCCGGCTTTTGGTTCTGTAGAATCAGTAACAATAGATACTTCTCCTCCGGTTAATTACCTGGATTTTCGGATTATATCATAAAGTTTTTGCAATGATTTATAATGACTTAGTTAAAGTCATAATGTACCTTTGAGTGTTTTCCGGTTGTACATCAAAAAAATTCGCAAAATAGCAACACTTTATTTCTTTCTGCTGCTCCATAGAAGTTGAAACTGTAAACAGGTATTTGCATCAACATTAACCGTTGAAGTCCAGTACTCATGTCCTGTCTGATCCTGAACACTTAAAGAGTAAGCATGGGTTNNAGAACCGATAACCTGCGTGTTAAGATAGAATGTCAGCGCAGATGCACCATCTGCAACTAATCCTGCCGATGCAGTCTGATCATACCAGAAAACCACCTGCCCTTCATACAAACAACTGCCATCATCTTGCTGTGCAGATGCGTTTTAATTTTTGCTGTCTTTATCCGTACAGCCTCTGATCTTATCATTTTTCTTACAGCTGTCTGAAAGAAATAATCCTTACACCAGGATAACACAAAAGAATAATGAATTTGCTTTTTTCATTTATAAAGTTATTAGTTTTTNNTTAAACACCGAGCACTAAATTCATTCTTTTTAAATATTTCATGATGGTAGACTGCAATGCTCTTAGCATAGACCCCTTGACAAGTTCTTTGTTTTTCAATATAATAATTAACGAATTACTGAAAACTGTTATAAAATCATTTGAACAGAATTCATAGTAATTTGTTTCTTGTTTAAGTAATGTTACACTCTTAATATTTTA
>PMMY01000227.1 GCA_003162655.1 Methanobacterium sp.
AAATTTATTTTAATTTTGACATTAAGAGAATCATCAAAAAAAATTTATTATTCTGATGCCATAATAATAATTAATTGTAATTTAAAGATGAAACTATAAGTTTAGGAGGAAATAATATGGATGGAATCAATAATCAAAAAATCATCCCATTTTTNNTTCCAGATATGGTGAAGCTGGACCGGGACATAAAGGAAGTGTAATGACTGTTTCTTTTGAGCTTGAAGGACAGGAATTCACGGCATTAAATGGAGGTTCACAATTCAAATTTACCGAAGCCATATCATTCTATGTAAAGTGCAAGTCACAGGACGAAGTAGACTATTTTTGGGAGAAACTTACCGAAGGTGGAGAGGAACAGCCTTGTGGATGGCTTAAAGACAGATTTGGAGTATCATGGCAGATTGTTCCCACTGTTTTAGTTGATATGTTGGATGACCCTGACCCAGAAAAATCTAAAAGAGTTACTGAAGCAATGCTTAAAATGAAGAAAATTGACATAAAAGTATTAGAAGAAGCCATATGAAAACATTAATTAAATTCATATATTTAGGATAGTTAATGAGGTCTGTCTAACCACAAATTAATTCAAAACAATTTAATTTTTTATTCTTTTATTAAATACCAAAATTATTAGCTTTTGTTTTACAAAAATACTGTTAACAAGTTTTATGAAACGGAAAATTTGATAAATAATTTATTCTGAAGAGGTGTTAATATGGATTTTAAAAAAGAATCAAAGGTTTTTAAAGAAATTTTTGGATTGAAGTACGAGCCTTTGGCTATCTCCTTTACCAACGATGAAATATCTATAGGAAAATATGAGAAAACATCTGTTTGCAGGGCATTAAAACTTGCTGCAGAAGGTGAAAGCTTTGTAATTGATGAAGCTGTTTCAACATGTCCTGGCGGAAGCAAATATTGTGGCTTTACAGAAGTTACTACGAGGCAACAGAAAAGAGGATTACAAAGATTCCTTACTAAGGGTGAGAAACTCACTGGATCCATTGTTACATTTGAGAGAATGCAAAAATTAACTGTTGAACCGCCCACTGGATTAGCTGATAGAATTCTCATATGTCCACTGGGTAAATCTGAATTACGTCCTGATATGATATTGTTCCAATGTAATCCAGAACAAGCCTGCCGGCTGATAACTTTGGACACCTATTGGGATGGTTTATCCCCCAAACAACAGGTAATTGGTGCATTATGTCATACAACAATTTCGTACACCATTATGACCGGATGTTCTAACCTATCTACTGGTGACTGGACAGCAAGACATCATCAAAATTTTGATTCAGATATCATATTCCTATCAATACCATATGAACGTATAAATAATTTGATTGCAGCCATTCCGCACTGCTCAGCAGGGAAAGCAGATGTAAATATTCCTGAGGAGTTCCAATCAGACTAAAAAATAAAATAAATCCAAATATTAGTTTAATTAAAANNAATTAAACTCCGGTTATATCATAAAAAGTTGATATAATTATTTATTTAACATGAAATTGAAAAAATAATAATAGTGAATGATAATGAGCGTTAAAAAAGAGAATTTAAGGTCAACAACAGGGATTGTTAAGGATTCAAATACCATTCAAACCATTGAATCAATGGAAACACTCAAACCCGATGATGTTGTTGTAATAATCCATGTAGATGATTATAAAGAATCATTTGAGAAGATGATGCAAAGAATTCAGAAAATGGATGAAAAGGTAAGTGAACAATCAGTATTTTTAAACGAAAATATTATAGATCACAAAAAGAAGGGATTTCTAGGAAGATTCCGTAAAGGCTAACATTATTAAAATCTTTAACGCATACAAAGAATTTTATAAATGTAATAATAAATTAATTTACTCCATTAAAACGATGGTATCAACTTTAGAATTATATTTCATTAGTATCCAATTCCAAAAAGCAAAAATTATCTTAAAACTAAAGTATTTAAACCTATAAAATTATTTCTGTACTTCAAATATCCATACAATAACTTCAAATATCAAAATAGCTGTAGGGAATGAAAATGTTAACAAACTTCCGATTGAACATGCTAAATAGAGAAGCTGCTTCGCCTAGATATAAATCTTCAGAAATTATAAAAAACATGGATATNNTATACAGAAAGGGGATATTATAGCAGACATAGGTACAGGAGGAGGATATTTTACATTTAAATTTTCAATAGAAGTAGGAATAGATGGTAAAGTTTATGCTCTTGATACTAATCAGAAATCATTGGACTTTGTCAACAATAAATCTCAACAAGAAGTTTTTGGCAATATAAAAACAGTGAAAGTATCTGAAAATGGAATATACTTACCAGAAAAGGTGGATACAATCTTTTTGAGGAATGTTTTCCATCACTTGCCTCAACGAGATGAATACTTCAAAAATATAGGAAAATTTCTTAAAAAAGATGGTAAAATAGTTGTAATAGACTATAAGAAGAAAGGATTTAGTTTTACCGGTATTTTTGGGCATTATACATCCGAACAAAATATGATGGATATAATGGAAAGAGCAGGATTCTTTGTCGGTGAAAAATTGGATTTTTTACCAGAACAATCCTTCATCATATTTAAAAAATAAAAAATGTAAAAGGGTTAGACAAAAAAGTATCCATCACTTTTAATTTGTTTTTTAACTACCTTAAAATAGTATTTAACGGGTGTTAATGAATTATTGACGTACGATATTAAAAATGAATGTCCACTGTACAGTTTTATCTCTGGACTGGATGACACTATTTTTAATTTGTTTTTTGGAGCTTTCTTAAGGGTATAAGTCCCTTTCCAGGAATTGGTAGTTGTTTTGTAATTTACATAGATCACAACAGTACCAGTACTGGTTCGATAGGTTTTCCAGTTATATGAAAAAATGCCACCACGTTCGCCCCAATAAAATTTATGGGCACCAGAGTCTATCAAATATTTTTTAGAGGTGGATGAAAATGTTTTTATAGGATCTGTCACTGAATTTGTTGGTAAAGATGTTTGCACTGGTTTTTGGGTGATTATATTGCTATTTAGGGTTGTTGTTGAAGCTGCTCCTATTAAAAGCGTTGTGATTAATATTAAAAACATAATAATAAAATAATTCTT
>PMMY01000210.1:0-1981 GCA_003162655.1 Methanobacterium sp.
AACTGTTTCAAGCAAAAAGAAATAATTGTATATCTAAATAAATATTTATCCATGTTATGATAGTGATTCAAGTTATTGTTTATTTACTAGTAAAAAAAGGATTGTATTACTAACTAACACATAAATAATCTTTGAGGGATAGGTTTTTTCTCATTTACATTACATATCATTCGGGGAAAATGGAAAAGAATATATACTACAATAATTATATCTTAATAACATGATATCTACAGTAACTACAGCCACAACTACCGTAACTACAACTGAGGTTATGGCTTACAGTATTATTGCAGTGATTGCTTTAATAGCTATACTAGCACTTAAAGAAATATTAAGTTCTGAAACAGAAAATAAAACCATTAAATCATTGGTTACAGGATCTAATATTGCAATAGTGCCATTACTACTAGTATTTGTAGCTATTGTAGCGTATAAAGTAGTAACTGTTATTTAAGGAGCCAAATTATGGATAATAATAAAAATGCAATAATAATTTTAGTAGTAGTAGCCCTAATAACGGTAGCAGTGAGTGGATGTACAAGTACAAATAAAACCAGTGCAAATACAGCAGCCACTAAGATAGCATTTACCAACAATGGACCTACATGGTTTCATTTTGATGCAGTTATAGAAAATTTGACCATGAAAGATGGTACTAATCAAAATTACTATGTTGAAGGGTACATGAAACCTAACGGTGGTAGTGTGCAAATTGATTTAAGCGCCCTTGCAGGTTATGGAAATCAACAATTACCAGCCGGAACCACAGTCAGAGTAATGGCATGGAAAGGATTATTCAACCCAACAGCATCTCCAGCCACAAGCAACATGGATTTAAACATGCAAGGTTGGTCAAATACCCCAACTCCACAATCAGATGATCAAAAATACAACGTTGCATTACAAAATCTACCAGTTAATAAACTGCCATCAGGAATAACCGACAACACTATTACATCTACAAAAGACCCATCAACATTAAACAATGACGAATTAGCATCACAAGAACCAGTTTTCGAAGAGGAACTATTCACAGTCGATGCAAACGGCAAAGTAACAATGACATTTGTAACACCAGCAACATTATGCAACATCGCAGCACACGTAATCTAAAAATAAATTCTTTTCTTTTTTTATTTTAGTTTATTTAATTGACCTTTTTACTATTTAGAAGTGATATTTGTGGATAAAAAAGTTATAATAGGAATTTTAGCAACTTGTATAATAGTATCAGGTTTCATGATATATGAAACAGCTAACGGTAATTTAATGAGCTATGCATTTGATCAAATCAACTACAACTACACAGGATTTGCATCAATACCAAATGACACACCAGACGGTGGTTCACTTGGTGGACCTTACAATATTCAAGGGAAAGGCCAGAAGTTCACATTCAATGTAAAAATGCTTGGAGCAGAGAACTTTGAAGATCCTCTGTGTTACACCAAAGATGGTTTAAAAGCTAATGGTACATTAGATACAGTAAATGTAAACTCCAATACTATAATGGCACTTTTAGATCATAATTTTAAAAAAGCAATGTTCATAACACCGGTTACAGGACATTTTGACATGGCCTGTGCTGCTTGGACAGGATATGGNNCAAGTAAATAAGACTTACTACATGTAACTATTTCTTCTGTTCTTCTATTTTCAGAATAATTTTCTTTATTTTTTTAGTTAATTCTATATGGAAATAAATACATATAATAGATTAACAAAGTGAAAAGAGTCGTTAACCTTGTCATCTTACAATTAAAGTATTTCTTTATTGAAATTTTCTAAAAAAATTTTGGGGTTTAATATAATGGAATATGAAAGTTATATATCAGAAAGTAAAAAGAATAAGACCATTATGCTTATACACGGTCTTTGGATGACTCCATTAAGTTGGGAATACTTCAAAGAAAGATTTGAGCAGTTAGGATACAATGTTATAGCTCCTGGATGGCCGGGTCATGAAGGCGATGTTGAGGAA
>PMMY01000210.1:1999-4048 GCA_003162655.1 Methanobacterium sp.
AAACTTACATTTGCTGAGTTAAAATCTGCATTTCCAGTTTTGTCTCGACCAGGAAATCGGCATAAGGCTGTTGGATTAACATTTGAACAGTTCCACTACGGATTTGCAAACAACATGTCTGAGAAAGATGCTAAAAGAGTTTATGATCAATATGCAATACCTGATACAGGTAGGGCAGTTTTTGAAAGTGTTTTTGATGATTTTAGTAGAGATGCGCCCACCAACGTTAACTATAAAAATAANNTGCATTAACAGATTTCCATGAATTCAAAGGTCGAACACACTTAATCATGTTAGAACCAAACTGGGAAGAAGTAGTTGACTATATAGACCAATGGATAGAAAAGACTTTGAAATAAGTAGTACCATCAAATATATATTTAATTATACTATTTAATTGAGGAAAGATTATGATAGAAGTTAGCAAAGAATACATGTTAGAAATGCTTTCAAAATCAAAAAATTACACCATTGTAATTTTAAAAAGAACAAAAAAAATCGATGAACCTGGAAATGATAAGATCAAATATGAACATGGAAAACGTAATTTCCAATTGCGAGAAGAGGGAATTATGCCTATTGTTTGTAGAATAAACGATGAAAGCAATATTAATGGTATAGCAATCTTCAAAGGCAATCCTGATGAAGTTAAGAAGATCATGGATGGAGATCCAGGAGTAAAAGCCGGAATATTCACCTATGAAATGCATCTCTGTAGCAGCTTCCCTGGTGACAAACTACCTTAAATTAAATTTTATTTTTTAGATCAAATGGTATAAAGTTGAAGCATAAAATGGTACAATCAAAAATAGGAAGGTGTTGGATATTCCATGTGAAAATGTTATTCCAACTATACTTCTTGTCTTCTGGAAGGCAATACCATAGAACAATGCCACCGAAAATACGAATATAAGGTCGTTAAAGGAATTCCATCCTATGTGAAGGGCGGTAAATAATAGTGCAGTATATAAAAGTCCAATAATTGTTCCAAAAACGTTTTCAGCATTTTTCTGTAAAATTCCCCTAAATAGAAGTTCTTCTGCAAGTCCTGTTGATAATATTAGTATAATTGATGCNNGCTGTAAATAATAGTGCTGTATATAAAAGACCGACAATTGTTCCAAATACGTTTCCAGCATTTTTCTGTAGTATACCCCTGAAAAGAAGTTCCTCAGCAAATCCCGTTGATATTATTAGTATGATAGATGCTGTTATCAATGTTACAGGGTCTAAAACCGCAATTAAAGGTTTAGGTTGCAGTATCGTGTACTCAATTGTACCGAGGAATATCCCTGTAAGAGCTATTAAAAATTGTATCTTTTTATTTCCCCATATCAAACCTACATGTTTTCTTGTAAGTCCCTGACTTTTCATAATAGTATATACAGCCGCAAATAGTGGTACAGCTATTATTGGGAACCAATATAATGGTTGAATCTGCATTAATGGAATTGAAAGGCCTATGATCCTTATCATCGGCAGGATCATCATGGATCTTAACATAACAGAGTAGTTGTAGGATACATTTAATGAGGAGTTAAGAAGTAATGCAAATAGAATAAACATCTCAATTACAAGCCCAGCCTCTTTGTTAATATATGTGACACTGACTTCTGCAATTATCAACCCGATTAAATAAAGAATAGCAATTATCTTCTCATTGCGAGTAGTACCCGTAATGGAACGCTTATCCTGGATATCATCAATAAGAATATCAATCTTTTGTTTCCTTCCATGATTACCTATTTTTTCAAATATTGAAGATGAATGTTTATATTCAATAATTGCATCTTCCCATGCACCCTGTGCTTCGTAAGTTCCTGCTATAAGGGATAGTACAGTAGCTACTCTTTCCTGTTCATTTTTCTCTTCAAATTTTTTAACTGCATCAAAGTAGTTTTCACGTGCTTCTACAATTCTTTCTTGTTTTTCCAGGATGAATCCTATACCTGTAAGAGCATATCCTTCACCAGTATAATCTTCAGCTTTTTTAAATACTTCTAAAGAACTTTGATAGTATCTCTGTCCATTTTCATAGTCATCTCGTTC
>PMMY01000216.1 GCA_003162655.1 Methanobacterium sp.
CACATTCAGGAAAGCACCAGGGGTAATATCCATCTGTCCTGCCAGCATTCGCGTAAAAGCCAGCTTTACATTATGTTCCGGACTCATTTTATTTGAAAACTTATAATATTCATTTCCCATCACCCCTTCACGGGTAATCATATTGGGCCATGTGCGGATAATCCCGTCGGGTTTGTAAGCTCCGTGAAAATCGACCATAAGATGGTTCTCGGCGGCACATTTTATGATGTCATGATACCAGTTGACCATTTGCTGATCGTCCCGGTCCATAAAATCGATCTTAATCCCGGCAACTCCCCATTTTTCATATATCGGGAACGCCTTTTTATATGCCGAATTCCTGTTAACATCACTTGAGTAAATCCAGACAATTATTCTGACGTTTTCAGACTTTGCGTATTGAATTATTTCAGGCATATCTATCTGTGGTGCCCATTTTGTAATATCGGCCTCCGGCGAATTAAACTTTCCATACCATTGCCAGTCTACCAGCATGTATGGCCACCCCATCGAAGAAGCAAGATCGATATATTTTTTAATAACAGGCATTTCCATTTTCACATCACCGCTCCACCAGTTGTCCCAGGCGCACATTCCCGGTTTGATCCACGATGGATCTTTGACAGCACACGGATCATTCAGATTTTGAATAATCTCCGATTCAATAAGAGTACGGGGGTTTTCTCCTATCATTGCAACCCTCCATGGTGTATAAACCTCATCTGCAAAACGGACCTTTACACCAGTTTCGGGTTCTCCCGGAACAGGAACGAGTTTAGTTGTAAGTTGATTTGGAGTTCCGTTTGTGCCAATATAAAAAGCCGCATAATTATCAATTTTGGCTTCGGTAATTGCGACCCAGGTATTATCCCCGTACTCCATTAAAAATGGCATTCCCGCTATGGTTTTTTCATTAACATAACTTAGCGGATGCATAACAAACTCCGATTCATTTGAAGATGCATAACCACCGTATTCTACCACCCATGCTTTCGGATCACCGGGAATACTGAATGTAGTCAATTCTTTTGTTATCTGACGATCACCAACTTTACCGCTCCTTAAAAGTTTATATCTGAATGCAGCGCCATCGTCATAAGCCCTTACTGTAAGTTCCAGCTGTCTCATTGGTCCGGAGTTTTCTTTCAGGTTCAGCTGAAGTTCATTGCAACTATTTAAAATTTCTGCATGCTTAGATTTTACCACTGGGATCCAGGTCTCATTGATGTTCCTGTCTGAATGATCAATTATTGAGAAATTGGTCATCAGCGCCGGTTCCTCTTTAAATTCGAATCCAAGCTGCGAAGGAGTAATAATTGTTCTTCCCTTGAATATTACTGAATATACCAGCTTTTCAGCGTTACTGACTTTTACAACAATATTATTATCGGGAGATTTAACAATAAATTCCTGACAATAAGCAGTTAATCCATATATGGTAAGGAGGAGGGAAAGAAGACTTTTAATTATTTTCATAACAATATTTAATTAGTTGGTTATTCTGATTTTTTGTCCGGGGTTTGTCTCTATTGTAATGATATTATCAATTAATTTTGAAGGAGATGAGGATTTAAAAAGGGCATTTATAAAAGGGTTATATAGTTTCAGCAATCCGCCTTTTTCAGATAATATTTCGATTTCTTTTGTCTCCCCGTTTTTCATAGTTGATGAAATCAGAAAAGCCCCTTCAGTGCGGAGCTTGAAAAAGCTGATATTCTTCCACTCCCGGGGGACAGCCGGGAAAACATGGACAATCCCTGTGTGGCTCTGGATCAGCATTTCCTGTATTCCTGAGGCAAATGCAAAGTTGCCTTCCAGTGTAAATGGCCGGTATGTCATTTTCGATTTCCCGGTTCCTGACTGATCTCCGTTCACGCGAAAACTATTTTTAAGACAGAAATCCTTAGCAAAGATCAATAAAGCTTCAGCAGCGCCTTTGCCGTCAAAGGCAAGAGCTTTCATATTCCCCAGCCAGCTGTAGGAGTATCCGCACCACCAGTCGGGACCAATCTTGTCAAGATTCGCAATTGAGGTTTTAATAATCTGCTGATCACTGACTCCCTTAGTCCAGTCAATCAGGTTAAGCGGGCTGAAGGCAATCATATGAGAAAAGTGACGGTGAGAAGCGTTATAAGGCACTCCTCTGGCATAGGTTAGGCCTGTTGACGGATCAATATCAAGCTGCGGCCATTGAGTAAGAATTGACTTCCACTTTTTGGCTTCTTCCGATTTGCCGAGCTCATCAGCAAGTTCTGCAGCTTTTTCAAAGGTCCACCTTATAAGACCCAGATCAAAGTTGGTCATTTCAGGGAACCAGGCATTTGGTNNTTTTAAAACCATCCTTTCCGGTTATAGATAATTCATCAAGAAATCCAGCTGTTTCACTTATCCATGGATATGCTTCTTTTTCAAGGAATTCTCTGTCCATAGTATATCGCCAGTGGAGGTAAAAATGATGTCCCAGCCAGGCAGAAACTGTCGGACCGAATGAATATTGAATCCAGCCTCCCATCGGCTGGCCCATGAGTGTAGTGACTCCCGGAACATTCAACCCCGAAACCTGGAAGTACTGTTTTGTATACTTTTCAAATTCAGGCTTGTTTTTTTGCAGCCAGTCGATAAAGCCCTTTTCCTGTTCCATGTGATTTGAGCTGTAGGCTGGCCAAGAGCTCAGCTGAGTATTTAAATCGTGATGAAAGTCTCCTTTCCAGGGTGGCAATTTTCCATTATCTGCTGTCCACACTGCCTGTAATGAAATAGGAGNNTTGTACATTTCGAGGTACCATTGTTTATTGAGGACAGAATCAGGAATTGAAATGCCTGACAGAGACCAGAATTCTTTCCACCATTCCTTGTGTGAAGCAAGCTGAGTGGCGAAGCCCTCTTTAATCGCTGAGGATGTCCTTTCTGATGCATCAACCTGTTTTTCCCATCCCGGAAATTCTGAACTTATGCTCCAGCATCCTTCAATAACATCATCCTCTTTTATCCAGCGCACATTTATCTGATACTGAAATCCTCCCCACCCTTTTTGATAATAAGTTAATGAGTTTCCGGCTTTGACGATTTCC
>PMMY01000165.1 GCA_003162655.1 Methanobacterium sp.
TGAGTTTGCTGTAAGAACGCTTATCATATCAGTACTTTTCCTTTTCTTTTTACCGAGTCCACTGAGTTTTTCAATATGCTGTTTCTGTTTGTCGAGTTTCATCCTTTCGGTATCTACCTTTGCAATTGCCCTTTTGGAACATGCTGTAATACAGGCAGGGGTGTCTTTATCGGGACACTGGTGGCATTTATGCGCCTTCCTATCGTGAATGGTTATCGCTCCGAATGGGCAGACCATCATACACAATCCGCAGCCTATACACTTTTCCGATGTTATATCCAGTTCTATGGCATCTGTGGGGCATATCATCCTGCATGGTGCATCTTCACACTGNNTAGAGTTTGCTGCAGGTTTCTTCACAGTCTCCGCAGCCATCGCAGAGATCTGGTTGAATCAATATCTTATCCAAGTTCATATCCCCCTATATCTTAAGCTCAATGCAGATGGCATCCACATGGCTTTGAATCCGTTCTTTTTCAAGATCAGTTAAATGTTTAAATCTTTTCTGAGCATTTAAGTACTCATTAACGGCTCTTCTCTGAATTGGTCGATAAGTTACTTTGAATTCACCTTCCTCTATTTCGTAGAGTATCCATGATCCAGTTTCAACTGCGAGCCTTCCAAGTTCTATGGTTTTGGCGGGATTGTAACCCCATCCAGTTGTACATGGTTGCTGCAGGTGAATATATGCAGGGCCTTCAACTTCAGCTGCTTTTTTAACCTTCTTCATGAAGTCTTCAGGGTATGATATTGAGGCCGTTGCAACGTAAGGAACTCCGTGGGCTGCCATTATCATTGGCATATTCTTTTTAGGTTTGTCCTCACCGAAACTTTCCTTACCATGGGGTGAGGTTGTTGTTGATGCACCGTATGGTGTTGCACCACTTCTTTGTATACCTGTATTCATGTATGCTTCGTTATCGTAACATATGTAAATTAGGTTATGTCCCCTTTCCATGGCACCTGAGAGAGCTTGAAGTCCAATATCAGCTGTTCCACCATCTCCACCAAATACAACAACTGTAGTATCGGTTTTTCCCTGGGATTTCAGTGCTGCTTCAACACCAGATGCTACTGCTGCAGCATTTTCAAACGCTACGTGCATCCATGGAATTTCCCATGCAGTTTCAGGATAAGGAGTTGATATAACCTCTAAACATCCTGTTGCAGATATGGCAACAGTGTTTTCACCGAGCACTTTAAGTGCTAGTCTAACGCCTATAGTGGCACCGCATCCTGCACATGCCCTGTGTCCTGGCGCAAAAAATTCTTTGTCAGATATCTCCATTTAAATATCCTCCTTGTTGAGTCCTATCCACTGTGACTGTGTAGTTGGATTCTTGGTCTTTTCAATTATCTCCTTAATATGTTCTGGTTTAATGTCCCTTCCACCAAGTCCTACTATGAATCCATAAGCATCAACATCCATCTTTGCTTTGATTTCATTGTGTAATACTCCACCTATACTGAAGGAAACGTTTTTGTCGAGAACACCGATTTTTGAAGCACCTTTGATTGCTTCATATATTTCGTCGGTAGGGAATGGTCTGAAAACTCTTACACGGACCAATCCTACTTTTTCTCCTTTGTCCCTTAGTTCGTCCACCACATCCTTTATAGAACTGCATATGGAGCCCATGGCAACCAGTATGATGTCTGCATCATCGGATCTGTATTTTTCAACAAAGTCATACTTTCTTCCGAATATCTCTGCAAATTCTGAATTTGCCTTGGTTATCACTTTTTTAGCTCCTTCTAAAGCAACTTCCATATCATGGCGGGCTTCCATGTAGTAGTTTGGATCTGTGAAGGTACCAATTGACATTGGCCTTTTTGGATCAAGGTAGGCATGATCTGGTTTGTAAAGTGGTAAGAATTTATCTACGTCTTCTTTTCCAGGTACGTCAACTGGTTCAACCGTGTGTGTTAGTATGAAACCATCAATACATACCATACTTGGAAGTAACACTTTTTTATCCTCTGAAACACGGTAAGATATTAGTATTGAATCAAGTGCTTCCTGACCGTTTTCAGCATATATTTGCATCCAACCTGAGTCTCTTTCGGATATTGAATCCTGTTGATCATTCCAAATGCTTAGAGGCGCTGATAATGCTCTGTTAGCATCTGCCATGACTATTGGTGCTCTTAAACCTGCTGCAGCAAAGATTATCTCATGCATCAAAGCCAGTCCTTGGGATGATGTAGCAGTGAATACCCTTACACCAGTACCTGAAGCACCTAAACAAGCACTTATTGCACTGTGTTCGGATTCTACTCTTATATACTCTGCTTTTATATCTCCATCCGCAACGAATTTTGCAAGATACTCTGATATAGTTGTTTGTGGAGTTATGGGGTAAACAGGGATAACATTTGGATTTGCAAGTTTTACTGCCTCTGCAATTGCCTGGTTTGCAGACATCACTTTAAGAACCATTTTACTCCCTCTCCATTTTTATTGCCTTTACAGGGCATTCTTCTTCGCATATGCCGCACCCTTTACAGTAATCGTAGTCAATATCATAATCATTATTGATACATCCTTCAGGACAGAACATAATGCAGTTCTCACATTCTATGCATTTTTCCTTATCAAGGATGGGTTTAAATGTTCTCCAGCTACCTGTTTTGTTTTTGCGGGTACTTCCCGGTTCTTTAACAGCTGCTCCTACTGATACCATGAAATCACCTTTACATTGTTATATTATTTTAAATTATCCCTCTTTTGCAGCTTCATATGCTAGTTTAGCAGCTTTAGCATTCTTTTCGCCAATTTCTCCACTGAAGGTTTCCTTTATAATCTTTACTATGGATTCTATTGAAACTGCATCGGTAACAGCTGCAAATGCTCCTAAAAGTATGGTGTTAACGATTGGAACACCTAAAATGTCTAATGCTATGCCTGTTGCATCAACCTTATGAATATCTGCACCTTCAGTTGTTTCTACACCATTTGTGGTGTTTATTATGATTTTTCCTTCGTTTTTTAGCCCGGAAAATACATCCACGACTTCTAGGAGGCCATCATCCAGAACTACAACGTAGTCTGGGTTGTAAACTTGATATCTTCTTCTAATAGGTTTGTCATCTATTCTAGTAAACGCCATAACAGGGGCGCCTCTTCGTTCAACGCCGAAAAATGGGAATGCTTGACAGTATTTACCGTCCTCAAAGGCGGCTTTTGCCAGTATCTCTGCGGCTGTAACTGCACCCTGTCCTCCGCGTCCGTGAAAGCGAACTTCAATCATCACTCATACCTCCATTCCTCATAGTTAATCATTATAAATTGTAATATATATACGTGTTGGTAACGATCTTATAGTAAACGATCATATTATATCTTTAATAAGAGGGATGTTATGAAGGTCTTAATAGTCACAGCAAAACTTGCAAGTTCCCTAGTGAAAATGGAATCAACCAAATCTGAGCATGAGGTGCATGTACATGTGGTTAAAACACCTATAGCTGCATTTTTAACCCCTAAAAAGATAGTTGAAGAACTTAAAAAGTACGATGTTAATCAATTAACTCATGATGGTTCTGATGTTGAGATTAAAGATCTTGATGAGAAATTTGATTTGAAATCTTTTGAAATCATATTAACTCCCGGTTTGATTAGAAAGGATGTAAGTTATGTTAAACAGAAAACAGGTATTGAAACTTACAAAGGACCTAAAGATGCAGCTGACCTTGCAATAGTCCTGGAGATGATCGATAAACTCGATCTATCCCCTACTGTCCCTGCGGATAAGTTGATAGAGGAAGAACTACGTAAAAGGGCAATGATGTTCATTGAAAACTTTGAGCAGGATGGGGAGAACAAGTTAAAACTTCTGAAAAAACCTGAAAATATCCTTGTAGGCAAATTGCCTGTTGGAGAAGACTTCCCCATGAGAGTACTTGCTGAAATAGCAAATGCCCCATTCTTAACAGATGATGAACTTTTGAGAAGGGCAGAGTACTTTGTAAGATCCGGTGCAGACATGGTTGACATAGGTATGGTTGCTGGTGAAACCCTTGATGCACGTATTCCAAGTATGGTAAAATTATTGAAGAAACATTTAGATGTAGCTGTCAGTATTGATAGTTTAAACCCTGTTGAAATTATATCAGCCGTCAAATCCGGTGTTGATATGGTTTTAAGTCTTGATCATGGGAACTGGGAAGAAGTGATCCCATATCTTGAGGAGAAAAATATACCTGCAGTGATCCTTCCAACAGACTTCAGTCAAAATTGGGTGCCTGAAACAGTTGAAGAAAGGGTAAAATCAGTAGAGGAGCTGAGAAATAAATGTAGAAAAATTGATGTTCTGGCTGATCTTATTCTGGACCCTGTTAACAGCAGGAGTATGATAGATTCAATAATGGCTTGTCACAAGTTCAAAGTAAAAAATAGGGAACCTATTTTCTTTGGCGTAGGAAATGTAACAGAACTCCTTGACGCAGACTCTGTGGGAGTAAATGCTCTCCTTGCTGGCATTGCAATGGAACTCGGTGCGAGTGTACTTTTCACTCCTGAAGAAAGTGGTAAAACAATAGGCAGTGTTAAAGAACTTGCAATTTCTTCAGACATGATGTTTTTGGCAAAAAACAGAGGTTCTATTCCAAAGGATCTTGGTATTAATCTTGTGTTATTTAAGGACAAGCGAAAAATTGATGGAATAATAGAAGATGTTGATGTTCCTTTGGTTGAGGCTGAAGAGGATTATAAATTTCAGCAGGATCCTGCAGGTAGCTTCAAGATCATGGTTGAAAATGGCCATATAAAGGCTGTTCACTATCTCAAAATGGTGCCACAAATTGCAGTGAAAGGGGAAACAGCAAAGGCAGTTTATGATGAAATATTAAGGAGAGGGTTGATTTCTAAGTTGGAACACGCAACCTACCTTGGTTCAGAGCTTGAAAAGGCGGAAATTGCATCTAAAGTCGGGAAAAATTATGTACAAGATTTTCCACTTTTCACTAGGATATATTAATTAATTTTGATCTAAATACATTACAAATCGAAAAAATATATTTAAATTGTTTACTGGAGTACAATATGAATGCATGCGACAAATGTGGCAATCCAAACATCATAATTAAAAAAAAACAGTCCGGTCAGAAGCTTTGCAGGGACTGCTTTATAGAATCAATCCAAAACAAGGTTTTAAAGGATATTCGAAAATATAAACTTTTAGAAAAGGGTGATAAAGTCCTTTTAGGGCTTTCAGGTGGTAAAGATAGTGTAATGCTTTTAGATATTCTTAACTCTTTTCGAAAAAGGAATATAATAGATCTGGTCGCTGTTACTATTGATGAGGGAATTTATGGTTACAGGGAGGAAGGTGTTGAAATAGCAGCTAGAAATGCTAAAAAACTTGGTGTAGAACATAGAATTGTAACTTTCAAGGAATATTTCGGCTGGACATTAGATGAGATAATTTCAAAAAACACCATCAAAGAAGGTAGGAGAATTGCATGTACATACTGTGGTGTTTTCAGACGTTGGATATTTAACAGAGTTGCAAGGGAGGAAGGAGCTACCAAGATAGCTACAGGACACAACCTTGACGATGAAACCCAGTCCATAATTATGAACTATCTTGAAGGTAATATACAGAACCTAACACGTATTGGGCCAAAATCTGAATCTCAGAATGATAAATTCACCATAAAAATTAAACCCCTAAGAGAGATACCAGAAAAAGAGATTGGTCTTTACGTAGTTGCAAGAGAACTTGATGTGCATTTTGCAGGCTGTCCATTTGCAATTGAATCATTCCGTGCAGAGGTTGGTAGTTTTATTAAGGAGCTTTCAAGGGAACACCCAACCATAATGTACTCAACTTTAAGGGGTTTTGATAGGATGAAACCAGTTTTAAAAAAGGAATTTTCAAGAGAATACCCTATGAGAGTTTGTGAAAAATGTGGAGAACCAAGCGCAGCCAGTATTTGTAAGGCTTGCAGTTTTTTGAAGGATTGGGAGGATTTTGATTAACATAAAATTAGATCACTCAAACCGAATATTGACTCATAAATATTTTTATAGTTAAAAATCTTTTAGGAAAGATTATTTTATCATAAGATTTAAACAATTTCTAATGAATATAATTTGAAAAATCTTATTGAATTCATTTAAGGAGAAAACTTTAATGAGAATAAAACTGATCATCGGGGAAAAAGAAGATATAATAGAAATTTCAGGCGATAAAACCGTAAAAAATCTCCTCGATGTTATTAATATAGCATCAGAAACAGTTGTTGTAAAAAAAAATGACTGTATAGTAATTGATGAGGAACCTGTTGAAGATGGGGATTCAATCGAGGT